>JANMVA010000156.1:0-4286 GCA_031392195.1 Saprospiraceae bacterium
GCCGATCCATCGCTCTTTTTCCTTGCCATCGGGTGTGAAGATGACCCAAGCTGGGTAGCTTTTGAGCTCGAGCATTTCATAGAAAACACCACCGTCAAAATCATTGATGTCCATTTTGGTCGAGATGAACTGATTGGTTGCCTGTGGATCCTTAGAGAAGACCTCCCATGCTTTATTGCATTGGTCACATGTGTTTTTGGTGAAGAAAATGATCATTTCTTTTCCTGATTTCCTGGAAGCCTCCCTGGCAGCAGGGTATCCCGGGTAGTAATTAGGGGTGGTTGTTTCGGAAAAGAAGAAGGTGATGGAGACCAGGAGGATGGAGAGGTTCATTATATTAGAGTTTGTTGATATTTATAATTTGCTGGATATTATGAGTTTGACAGCAAATATCGGACCAACACGGTCTGCCCCTTCGAAATTTCCTGCTGCGCGAAATTTCTCTTCCCTGTGTTTCTACGCTATTCACACAAGAGGTGTGTGTTTGCTCTAAAAACCCCGGGGTATTTAAATAGTCTTAGCCTCAGCCTTGTTTTCCTGCGCGCCCTCAAACCTTACGTTCCTTCATTATTTATTTCATTCCACTGCGTGATTATGAAATATTTATTCCGGAAACGCCAGGGCGAGCCTGATGCAGTCTTAGCTTTTTCCTTAGCCTCCGCCTCCGCCTTAGCCTTCTCAATGTTTTTAACCTTCGCCTTAGCCTCCGCCTTAGCCTTCTCAGTGTTTTTAACCTTGGCCTTCGCCTTAGCCTCAGCCTTTTCTTTACCTTCGCCCTCCTAAATTTTAGCTCCCGATGTCAAGATTCACAGCTGCCATCACCGGTGTTCAGGGTTATGTTCCACCGGATCTTCTCACTAATGCAGACCTCGAAAAACTGGTTGATACGAATGATGAGTGGATCAGGGCCAGAACGGGCATTGAGGAAAGGCATATCCTTCGCGATCCGACTAAGGCCACTTCCGATATGGGAGCAGCTGCCGTTGAAGCACTTTTAAAGAAAACAGGCGTTTCACCACTTGACATTGACCTGCTCATAGTAGCCACTGTTACACCCGATTATTTCTTCCCCGATACCGGCACATTGATCTGTCATAAGATAGGAGCGAAGAATGCTTTTGCCTATGACATCACAGCAGCATGTTGTGGATTGCTATTTTCCCTCACAACTGCAGCCAGAATGGTGGAGACAGGCGCTTATAAAAACGTCATTGTCGTAGGGGCAGATAAGATGTCCTCCATTACTGATTATACCGACAGAGCCACTTCCATCTTATTTGGTGATGCTGCAGGAGCAATTCTTCTTCAGCCCGTTGAGAATGGATTTGGACACCAGGATTCATGGATGCGTGTGGATGGAGTAGGAGCTGAGTTTTTGCACATGAAAGGAGGCGGATCTAAGAACCCACCTACGCATGAGACCGTAGATCAAAAAATGCATTTTCTATATCAGGATGGTCGCCCGGTATTTAAGGCAGCCGTCAAAGGAATGGCTGAAGCAGTTGACCAGATCCTGAAACGCAATAATCTCAGTCCTGACGAGATCAGATATGTCGTGCCCCACCAGGCCAATCTGCGCATCATACAGGCTGTAGCAGATATGCTCAATTTCCCCATGGAACGCGTGATGGTCAACATCCAGAAATATGGCAATACAACAGGCGGCACCATTCCCCTATGCTTGTGGGAATTTCAGGATCAACTGAAGCCGGGTGATAAGATCATCCTGACTGCATTTGGCGGCGGTTATACCTGGGGAGCAAGTCTCTGGACCTGGGCCTATTGATCAGTGCGATTGGTCATCCAGATGGCGGCTTAAAAAGCCTATATTTGCGCCCTCATTTTCAATTTTCACTAACGAATTTTTTATGGCAACCACAGCAGATATCAAAAAAGGACTCTGCCTCGAATTTAATAATGATATTTATTATATCGTTGATTTTCAGCATGTTAAACCCGGAAAAGGAAATGCCTTTGTCCGCACCAAGCTCAAAAGCCTGACCACCGGCAAGGTCGTCGACAATACTTTCCAGTCCGGCCATACGATCAATGATGTCCGCGTAGAGCGACGCGCTTTCCAGTATCTCTACAATGATGACATGGGATACCATTTTATGAACAACGAAACTTATGAGCAGGTCTCTGTTCAGGAATCGATGGTCACGAATGCAAAATTTATGAAAGAAGGACTCGGTGTTGAGATTCTCATGCATGCTGTTGAAGACATCCCACTGGCTGTAGAATTGCCTCAATATGTTATCTTGGAGGTAACTTATGCAGAGCCCGGTTTACGCGGTGATACTGCAACCAACACACTTAAACCTGCAAAAGTAGAGACAGGTGCAGACGTGAAAGTTCCTCTGTTTATCGATGTCGGCGAGAAAATAAAAATTGATACTGCGACAGGCAATTACATTGAAAGGGCTAAATAATCTTAATCTATGGATTCCAAGGAAATACAGGAGTTATTAAAGCTGGTCAACCGACTGGAACTGGCAGAATTTAAATACAGGCAAGGCGAAATTGAATTTTCAGTACGGACCAAATATTACAGCCGGTCCAGAGGATATGACATGATGCCTACATTACCTCCGATGCATGTTTCCAATCAGACACCGCAGTCCTATCAAAGCACGGCTTCGGCTCCAAGCGCTTCTAAATCCACTTCGGAATCTGAGAATGGAGGTAATGGTGCTCCTGCAACTGTTGCAAAAGATAATCTCGTCGAGATCCGGTCTCCGATCGTAGGGACTTTTTACAGGTCTCCTACTCCGGATAAGCCTGTGTATGTAAAACCAGGTGATACAATCGAAGTTGGAACTGTTGTCTGCATAGTAGAGGCCATGAAACTTTTCAATGAAATCGAATCAGAGGTCGCTGGCAAAATAGTCAAGGTAGTAGCTGAGGATGCGACACCTGTCGAATACGATCAGTTACTATTCCTGATCGATCCTACCGGTTGATCCACATCGACCTTTTTTCGCTAATCTAAGCGTAATTGATTCTTCAACTAGACCTTCCGGATGTTCAAAAAGATATTGATTGCTAACAGGGGTGAGATAGCCCTCAGAGTCATCCGAACCTGCAAAGAGATGGGCATCAGCACTGTGGCTGTGTACAGCACCGCTGATAAGAACAGTCTTCACGTTCGCTTCGCTGATGAAGCTGTCTGCATCGGCCCTCCTAAATCCAGTGATTCTTATCTGAGCATACCGCGCATCATGGCTGCGGTGGAAATCACGAATGCTGATGCGATACATCCCGGTTATGGATTTCTTGCAGAAAATGCCGACTTCGCAGAAGTATGCAAGGAGTATGGTGTAAAGTTTATCGGGCCTACACCGTGGATGATCAGCCAGATGGGTGATAAGATCACAGCGAAGGAGACGATGATCAAAGCAGGTGTTCCGGTTGTACCCGGTAGTGGTGGATTGATCACGGATGTAGCGCACGCAAAAAAGATCAGCAAGGACATTGGTTATCCGGTGATCATGAAAGCTACTGCCGGTGGTGGTGGTAAGGGAATGCGCATCGTGTGGAGTGAAAAAGATCTTGAAGATCTGTGGAATAAAGCACGGCAGGAAGCGAAAGCCGCTTTTGCAAACGACGGCATCTATATTGAAAAATTTATTGAGCAACCACGTCACATCGAATTTCAAATTATTGGTGATCAGCATGGGCATGTCGTGCATCTTTCAGAAAGGGAATGCTCGATTCAACGGCGTCATCAAAAACTTTTAGAAGAATCTCCATCACCATTCATGGATGAATCTCTTCGAAATAAAATGGGCAAGGCTGCTATCAAGGCAGGCAAATCCATCGATTACGAAGGTGTAGGGACGATTGAATTTCTTGTCGACAAGCACAAGAATTTTTATTTCATGGAAATGAATACCCGCATACAGGTTGAACATTGTGTGACGGAAGAGGTTATAGATCATGATCTGATCAAAGAACAAATCAAAGTGGCCGCAGGTATCCCTATTTCAGGTAAGAACTATTATCCAAATGGTCATGCCATAGAGTGCAGGATCAATGCGGAAGATCCGTATAATAATTTCAGGCCCAGCCCAGGAAAGATCACCTCTTTCCATAGTCCAAAAGGCCATGGTGTGCGTGTTGATTTGCTCAGCAAACATCTCTCACCCGACGAGCAGCGGTTTGAATTGGAGATGCTGCAAAATATCAATCGCCGCCACAAAGCCTTGCACCAACAAGACCCGCAGTTGGAAACCCGCATTCAAGCCTTCGAGATGGCGTTCAAAATGCAATCGCAAGCGCCCGAA
>JANMVA010000166.1:0-4912 GCA_031392195.1 Saprospiraceae bacterium
GAAGAACATCAGGTGGAAAATTCAATTCATTCCTTTTAACACCCCAATCCCTCAAAAATATTTTCATGTCCGGTATCGTGAATAGAGCCAAACCAATCCTAGTGAAAAAGCCGCTGAAGGATTTACCGAATACGGTAAACCCGGAGGCGGCTATTTCCGGTTCTGAGGCATTGATCCTTTCACTATTGGAAGAAGGTGTAGACATCATTTTTGGTTATCCCGGTGGCGCGATCATGCCGATCTATGATGCCTTGTATCATTATGCTGATCAGGTCAATCACATTCTGGTCCGCCATGAGCAAGGAGCTATCCATGCAGCACAGGGTTATGCTCGTGCCAGTGGAAAAACAGGAATTGTTTTTGCCACATCGGGGCCTGGTGCTACTAACCTGGTGACTGGTCTTGCAGATGCCATGATTGACAGTACGCCTGTTGTATGTATTACCGGGCAAGTCGCTTCTCATTTGTTGGGCACGGATGCTTTCCAGGAAGTGGATGTGATGAACATTACTGTACCGGTCACGAAATGGAATATCCAGGTGACACGGGCAGAAGATATGGCCGGTGCAGTAGCTAAAGCTTTTTACATTGCCCGATCCGGGAGGCCGGGTCCTGTGCTGATCGATGTAACAAAAGATGCACAGTTTGCAAAAACGAAATGGAGTTATCAGCGATGTTCAGAAATAAGAACATATCATCCGCAACCCGAATTGAACCTGACGGACATTGATGATGCTGCCATATTAATCAATGCCTCCACTAAACCATTGTTGTTAGCTGGCCAGGGAATCATTTTAGCGGGTGCTACAAAGGAGCTGATCGCCTTTGCTGAAAAAGGAAATATTCCTGTGGCCTGTACCTTATTGGGATTAGCAGCTTTTCCTCATGATCATCCTTTGTATGCAGGTTACCTGGGGATGCATGGCAATTATGGCCCGAATAAAAATACAAACGAATGTGATCTGCTCATTGGTGTAGGGATGCGCTTTGATGACCGTGTGACGGGTGATGTGAGCAGGTATGCCAAACAGGCAAAAGTGATCCACATCGAAATCGACAAGTCAGAAATTAATAAAATTATTAAAGCCGATGTAGGCATTCACGCTAATGCAAAGAAAGTATTGCCATTACTGACCAATCGGATTCAATCACGAAATCATGGTACGTGGTTGAAAACGTTTCACGATTACATGGATGATGAACATGAAAGAATCATCATTAAAAATTGCCGCAATACAGATGGCGAAATAAAAATGGCGGAGGTTGTTTTTCTTTTGAATGAACTCACCAAAGGCGATGCTACGATAGTCACTGATGTTGGCCAACATCAAATGGTGACAGCAAGGTATTATGGATACAAGAGATCAAGGGCGAACATTACTTCAGGCGGTCTTGGGACGATGGGATTTGCATTGCCTGCAGCTATGGGTGCAAGCCTTGGGGCACCGGGGCAGCAGGTTGTGGCCATCATTGGCGATGGTGGATTTCAGATGACAGTGCAGGAGCTGGGACCGATCGCGCAATATAAAATTCCGGTTAAAATATTGGTGCTCAACAATGGATTCCTGGGTATGGTCAGACAATGGCAGCAGATGTTTTTTGAAGGACGCTATTCATTTACTGAAATGAGCAATCCCGATTTTGTCAAGATCAATGAAGCGTATGGAATAAAAGCAAAGAAAGTTTCCGAGAGAAATCAATTGTTCGAAGCCTTAAAAGAAATGCTCGAACACGATGGACCTTATTTTTTAGAAGTGAAGGTGGAGAAGGAAGAAAATGTTTTTCCGATGATCCCTACAGGTGCTGCTGTGAGCGATATGGTATTGGAATACAAACCGAAATAAAATGACCAGGGATTTTACACTCGATGTTTTTTCAGACAACGGTTTCAATATCCTCAACCGCATGATCAACATTTGCAACAGGCGGAGAGTCCGTATTAAAAGCCTGACGGCGTTTGAACTGGAAGAAGATATTCACAAAGGAGCGGCCACCTTGGTGTTACATACGACTGCGGATATGGCCGTTAAAGTTCAGCTGCAGATTGAAAAGTTGATTGAAGTTGACAAGACGAGGTTGCAATAGGCAAATGCGCAGAGGGCATAGAGCATAGGGCAAAGGGAAAATAAAACAAATAGAATTCAATAAGTGGGTGGCACCCCGGGGTTTTCGAAGCCATTACGCAGCGAAGTGCGTAAGGAACTGAGAAACACAGGGGATGCGGGGCGAGCGGAGGAAATGGCAGAGGGCATAGAGCATAGGGAAAATAAAACGGCAATTAATTAGCGTGAATGCTTCGACATGCTCAACGCAACCAGTTGCTACAGCTCAGCAACCGTTAGCGCAATTAGCGGCGTTTAGTCATTATATTTTTTAAAAAACAAATCATGGCAAAACTCAATTTTGGAGGCACAGAAGAAAATGTCGTTACCCGCGAGGAATTTCCTTTATCGAAAGCGCAGGAAGTGTTGAGGGATGAAGTAGTCGCCGTGATTGGATACGGTGTGCAGGGTCCCGGACAGGCGCTCAATCAAAAAGAAAATGGAATCAATGTCATTATAGGCCAGCGGAGAAATTCAAAAAGCTGGGACAAGGCAGTAAGTGATGGCTTTGTAGAAGGCAAAACGTTGTTTGATATCGAAGATGCACTTGAAAGAGGAACCATCATCTGCTATTTATTAAGTGACGCAGCACAAATCGCATTATGGCCAACAGTCAAAAAGCATTTAACACCGGGAAAGGCATTATATTTTTCTCATGGTTTCGGCATCACATTTAATGAGCAAACCGGAATTGTGCCTCCGGCTGATGTAGATGTTTTTCTGGTTGCTCCAAAAGGATCAGGAACATCATTGCGCAGAATGTTTTTACAGGGCAGGGGATTAAATAGCAGTTATGCTATTTTCCAGGATGCGACTGGCAAAGCATTTGACAGAGTGGTGGCGTTGGGCATCGCGATCGGGTCCGGGTATTTATTTGAAACGGATTTCAAAAAAGAAGTTTATTCAGATCTCACTGGTGAGCGCGGAACACTCATGGGAGCTATACAGGGAATTTTCTCTGCGCAGTATGAAGTGTTGAGATCAAAGGGCCATAGCCCTTCGGAAGCTTTTAATGAAACTGTCGAAGAGCTTACGCAATCCCTGATGCCTTTAGTGGCTGAGAATGGAATGGACTGGATGTATGCCAATTGCTCGACTACGGCGCAACGCGGCGCATTGGATTGGTGGAAACGATTCAGAGATGCGACCAAACCATTGTTTAACGAGCTCTATGAAAGTGTTGCTGCAGGAAAAGAATCGGCGTTGTCAATCGAAAGCAATAGCAAACCGGATTATCGTCAAAACCTTGAAGCAGAATTGAAAGAGTTGCGTGAAAGTGAATTGTGGCAGGCGGGCAAAACGGTCAGGAACCTGCGACCCGAAAATCAAAAACCGAAAACGGAGAATGGCCACGAAGCAGTTAAAGTCAAGGCAGCAGTTGTAGTGACAGAATAATCGCAGGATAAAAAATGCAAACAAGCAAGACCATTATTAAACAAGAAACAAAGCCACCTCTAAAGGGTGCGGAGTTTAAATTTGATTTTGTTGAAGCCTCTAACAGGTTGAAACATGTGGTCAACAGAACACCATTAGAGCTCAATCTTAATTTATCTGAAAAATATCAGGCGAATATTTATTTCAAACGCGAAGATCAGCAGGTGGTGCGTTCGTATAAGATTCGCGGAGCGTATAACCTGATGAGTGGATTGACACCTGAGCAATTAAGTAAGGGTGTTGTTTGTGCCAGTGCCGGTAATCATGCCCAGGGATTTGCCTTTGCCTGTAAAAAACTCGGCGCATTTGGTGTGGCTTTTATGCCGCTCAATACACCCAATCAAAAAATAAATCAGACGAAGCGTTTCGGTCAGAATTTTATTTCGATCAAATTAGTTGGTCATTCATATGATGAAACGGCTGTGGCTGCGCAACTATATGCTTCCATGAATGGAATGAAATACGTGCATCCGTTCGATGACAATAAGATCATTGAAGGCCAGGGAACTGTCGGCGTAGAAATCCTGGAAGATTTGTCCGAGATTGATTTTGTGTTTATTCCTGTTGGTGGTGGAGGATTGTGCTCAGGAGTTGGCCGCTATTTCCAAACCGTTTCTCCGGGAACAAAAATAATTGGTGTAGAACCTGCGGGAGCACCTTCGATGAATGCTGCTTTAAAAGCGGGTAAGCCGGTGACCCTGCAGACAATCGATCGGTTCGTGGATGGTGCCGCTGTTCAGCGGGTCGGTGATATCACTTTTTCAATTTGTAGAGAAGTCATTTCAGAAATGCATCTAGTCCCGGAGGGGAAGATCTGTTCAGCCATTCGCCGGTTGTATAATGAAGAAGCCATGGTCGTGGAACCTGCGGGTGTATTATCCGTTGCAGCATTGGATGACTATGCGTTTCGGATCAAAGGAAAAAATGTAGTCTGCATCATCAGCGGCGGCAACAATGATATTGACAGACTGCAGGAAATCAATAAACGGGCTGTTGGTTGTTAGAAAGTAGAATGGTTGTTAGTTGTTAGAAAGTAGGCTGATTATTAGTTATTGGAAAGTAGTTAGTTATTGTTTTTTGGAGAGAAGTCAGGTTGGTTCATTTCCCATACAACTATTAAGATATGTCCCTCTGGATTAGCGGGGTTTAGTTTTGGGGTGGGGTGATAATGTTTTAGCCCAAATTCTTTATATTGGACATCATCTCAATCTCTTTAGGAAAAACATATTATATTCGAAACTAAGGTCAATAAGTTCTCGTTATTGACCTGAAAGAACCTGATCATGGCAAGTAAAGCGAATCATGTAGTATCCAAATCCAACGGCTGGGCTGTTAAAAAATCAGGCTCCGTCAGAGCATCCCGTAACTTTGAGACG
>JANMVA010000178.1:0-9579 GCA_031392195.1 Saprospiraceae bacterium
AGAATGACTTTGCTTTTTCAAGATCATTGAATTGATATTCATACAAACGGGCGAGGTGCCACATTGAATTGTCTGCGCGAATTTCTTCGGTGAAATTTTCGATGATCTCCATATACAGTGCTTCTGCAGATTTGTAATCCCGTTTGCGTTCAAACATTCGTGCTTTGAGATAGAGGATGTCATCTTTCAGACCGTGTTCTGAATAAAGATTGCCGAGCACGGTTAATTTTTCAATGGCTTCATCGAGCCTGTTTTGAAAGATCAGCAATTCAGCTTTCGCAAATTCACTCATCGCATGTGTATTACTGTCTACACCGAGGTTATCCATGATGAAAATGCTCAGATCAAGCGCATCATTGGAGATCAGCTTTGAGGTAGAGGTTTTTAGAATATCAAATTGTGTTTGCGCCCATTCGAAATCGCTGTTGTAATAAGACAGCTTCGCATTTCTGAATCGTGCATCCTGACCGATGAGATCTTCGACGTGCGCCTTATCCACCTGGGAGTACAATAAAGTCGCTTCCCAAACTTCTCCTGACATCAGGTAATAATCACCAAGGTCAAGCTTAGCATTTGATTGCACATGGTTATAGACTCCCGGTAAATTGACAATCTGTTCAAGCAAAGAAATTGCTTTGGGAAGATCATTGATGTAAAGCGCTTCGAGCATCGCCAGTTCAGACTGAATCGAAGCTGTCGTTGCATTTACACCATGTATCGCCAGGAAATCTTCATACTCTTTCTCAAGCGGTCTCAACTGTTCTGTCGTGTAGTTGAAATGATCCGTGATCTGTCTTCTTTTTGCTGCTAAAGCAGCTTGCTTTGCCACCATGTAATAAGGTGATCCTATGGTCTGTGAAGTGAGGATATAGTCGTAGCCTTCAATCGCGGTCGTATAATCTCTATCATTGGCTGCTATCTGCGCCAGCCGATACACACGTATGCCATTTTCACCCATGCGGCGATCCAGTGCTTTCGCCTGCCGCATAGCTTTACTGTAATCTTTTTGCTGAATAAATGTCCAGCCTAACATTTCGGGAAAATGATCTGTCTCCGGATACTCCTGGATGAATTCATAAATCTTCGTCAACAGCACAGGATAATCATCCAGATGCAGTGTACGCTGAAATGTATTTTGAATGGAAGCTAAGCGATCGGGACTGGTATGCAGTGAATAGAGATATTGTTCGATCATCTTGGGCATGTCACCATTCCGTCTGTACAGATCGGCTAACTGATATGAAAACACACCCGGAGTGCCCAATAACTTTTCTCCCTTTTCATAAGTTTCAATCGCTTCATCATATTTTGCCTGGTTGATGAATGCATTTCCAAGACGCGTCACCGCATCGATTCGTGCGGGCAATTTTTCAATCGCCAGTTTGTAGGAAGCCTGTGCTTCTTCATAATCGCCCTTTCGTTCCTGGACATTGCCTAATGTCACCAGCATGCTGAAGTCATCCGGCTCCAGCCTCATTTGTTCCATGATCTGGTTCTCCGCCATGTCATAATCACGCAGCGCGAGTAGGCACTCGATGTATTTATTGAAATAGGTGTAATTGTTGTTCTTTTTGGCTGTATCGTGCAGCTTGAGATAGAGGTCTGCTGCTTTCTGATACTCTCCTTCCAGGTAATATTGATCTGCCAGCTTTGAATTCTGAGCCGAACCCACCATTGCAAAACCTAGAAACAGAACAGGAAGAAGAAACCGTAAGATCATCTGTCAGAATTGTATGCTCCCTTTAACGCAGGCTTTTTTCTTAAAGTTGCCCGTCATGCAGTTCACAATGCTTAATTGAATGTAAAAGCTAAAAAAAAGAAAGGCCGGCTTTTTATGCCAACCTTCTTTGATTTTTATACGAAAAGGCGATTTATTCTTATTTCTGCAGATCGAGCGACAACGCTTTTACTGCACTCACATTACCGAGGCGCAGGCCTTCATAACAATCCATCCTGATGTGAACACCAAGCGGAATACGCGAATAGGCATTTTCCTCAGCCATTTGTGTCCATGATGTGTACGTTCTTGGAATGCCATTGAATTCAGTACGGCCAAAATGGCAATGATCGGTGAATTCATAATTCTCCCCAAAAAAGTGCGTAAAGATCCTGTCACTGACTCCGGCAAAGGTGCTGTGTCCGGAAGGATAACCGGGAAAAGCCGGATTGATTCCTGAAGTACCAATTGCATTACCCAAAATAGTTTCGAAATTCGGATCGATGTATTTGTGGATATACGTCACAGGACGTTCAGTGTTGTAGATGTATTTTGATTTCCAGGCGGCAACTGCGGCATCATTGATTGCGATACCCAGGCGGCAATACATATGCAGGGTCTCCTCAAGATTCCAGCTTTCAGCAGCCATGAGTTGATTGGCGATCGCAAAAATGCGTGCCGGTGGGCTGAAAGTCATGCCCGTCAGATCATCGCTCCAGAATTCAGCAATCCACCTGTCATCATAAGTCAAACCGTTCACTGCATTGACCACCTCAAGGTGATCCTGGTAATATTTGCTGGATGGATCAGTGCTGTAAGCATAGGATGGTGGTACGGAAATCAGGTCATTATGCTTTGCTGCAAACGTCCTGACTTTACCCCAATATGGAAACATCGCATTTGTCCCGTTAGTGGGTACCCATAAACCTTCCCCTACCGGTGGAAAATAATCAGAAGGTATCGCAACTCTCGATTGAGTGGCACCCTCACGATCAGTTTCAGAATAAGCCATAATGGCATCAGCCATATCCTGTCCCCACTTCACTGAATTCTCTACAATTCCTTCTGCTATGTCCCTGCTTAATACTGCATGTTCCTGCTCTTCCAGCGAATTGATCCTGAAGACCTGGTCGTTATTAGCATTAAAAAGAAAGAAGCGATGAACCCTGGCATAATAAGCATTAAGGGCAATGGGCCAGTTTATTTTATCAGCCGGGTAATTGAGAACTGGCGGTTCAAATGGGATAACATGGCTTAAGGAGCGATAACTATTCATGCCTGGAACAGCTGTCTCGTATGCACCCATGTGGATGTAGGCCATGGCACGACAAGTAGGTGCCGGTCTGAACCCGGGCAGATCTTTTTCGATTTCGAGATATAACTCAGCCCATCGCCAGGTGATGTGGTTGGATTCGAGAGATGGAGCCTTCGTAACAGGAAGTACCTCGTAGGCTTCTTCAATGTCGGAACAGGCTGCAAACAGAATTAGCAGGCATGCCAGGGGCCATAAACGCAGGTGAGACTTCATGAGATCTTAATTTGAAAAAAACAATGGGCAAAGTTAGCCTAATGATACCCCTCCTACAATAATCATGACATAATTATTTTTTCATCATATGATAATTTTATTATATAAATAAATAACTCATAGATAGTTACATATACATTTTTATCAATAAAATCATGATTTGAAAAAATTAAGCAAATCATTAACAAAATCCTCTTCCCGAACTTTCAGCTCTCAAAGAGACTGGAAGGTATGACAGATGGATTCATGACCAATGAATGCATGTGGAAAGGTATTTTTGATGTCCAATGACCCATGTTGAAATGAATGCTAAAACTAAATTCCTACTTCACCTGGCAGACAATCCACTGATCCTGGGTCAACGGCTTGGTGAGTGGTGTGGACATGGCCCTGTGTTAGAGCAGGACATAGCTTTGACCAATACGGCGCTGGACCTCATTGGTCAGGCCAGGCTCCTTTATCAATACATCGCAGGGTTTGAAGAGATCAATTTAAATGAAGACTCCCTGGCCATGCTTCGCTATGAGCATGAATACTACAATCTCCTGCTCCTGGAACAACCGAATAAGGATTTTGGACACACCATCACACGCCAGTTTTTTTATGATGCATTCAATCTCATTCAGTATGAAGCATTGTCTCATCACGCAGATGAAACACTGAAGGCCATTGCGATTAAATCCTTGAAAGAGATCAAGTATCACTATCGATACAGCAGTGAGTGGATGATCCGTTTAGGCGATGGCACACCGGAAAGTCATGCTATCATGCAGCAAGCTGTCAACACATTGTGGCGTTATACAGGAGAAATGTTTCAACTCACTACTTATGAAACAGAGCTTATCCAATCCGGTGACGGCGTTGATATTGCAGGAATGGAAACTCCATGGAGAGATAAGGTTAATGACATTTTTTCCCGGGCGGGACTTTCAATACCCTCGGTTGAAATAATGCTGACCGGTGGAAAAGAGGGAAGACATACAGAGCATATGGGTTATATACTCTCCGAATTACAATACATGCAGCGTACTTATCCCCAGATGACCTGGTAGTTATTTCTTCATGGCTGCAACTGCTCCATCACACATTCATATCAAACGAAAACAATTGGCTTCACTCCTGCATGAAGTCTCAGATCCGGAGATCCCGGTGGTTTCTATTGTTGATCTGGGTATGATCCTGCATATCCGGGACGAAGATGATCAATGGGAAATCATTCTTACGCCAACCTATTCAGGATGCCCGGCTATCGATGTGATACCATTTATGGTTGAGGCGCGAATGAAGGAAGCCGGCATTAATGATGTCAAAATCAGCATGGACATTTCTCCACCCTGGTCAACCGATTGGATCAGTGATGAAGGGAAAGCAAAGCTTCTCTCCTATGGCATAGCTCCACCGGATGGCACATCATCACTCAGAGGGGATGACGGAAAACCAAAAGCCTGTCCCCAGTGCGGATCATCTCACACAGAACTGATCAGCAGGTTTAGCTCAACACCCTGTAAGGCTGCATACCGATGCCTGGATTGCCTGGAGCCCTTTGAATATTTCAAATGTTTTTGAATTCCACCCGTTCCCTTCCCTTCTTCTACCTTTAAGTCCAGATGCAATTGCAAGAGATCAAGCTACATAAGGGCAGGGAGGAATCCGTCCTACGCCGTCATCCATGGATTTTCTCAAGGGCGATCCATTCTCAAACCAAATCCATTGCCGATGGAGAGACCATCAAAGTGACCGACCATCATGGCAACGTGCTCGGCATTGGACACTACCAGGACAGCAGCCTTGCTGTGCGCATGATTGCATTTGAAGACATTCGGATCGATACACTCTTTTGGAAATCAAGTCTTGAGAAAGCAACAGCCTACAGGCAATCTCTCGGATTGATGCAGCCCGGCTACACGGACACATTTCGACTCGTCCATGGAGAAGGCGATCAATTACCGGGACTCATCATTGATGTGTATGGACCTGTTGCAGTCATACAGGCTCATTCGATCGGCATGGATAAAGCAAAGCATGAGATTGCAGCAGCATTGATGCATCTTCCATTTCCCGTGATTAAGTCGGTATATAGTAAAAGCCAGGAATCACTTCCATCCAATTATGCAAAAGAGTCCGCGAATGAATGGTTAGCCGGCGAGCCGGTAGATGAAATTACCGTATTGGAAAACGGGATCAGTTTTGTGATCAATGTCATCACCGGCCAAAAGACAGGGTTTTTCCTGGATCAGCGTGAGAACCGGTCATTGGTGAAACGTTATTGCAAGGACAAATCAGTGCTCAATTGTTTTTGTTACACCGGCGGATTTTCATTGTATGCGATCAGTGGTGGTGCGAGAGAAGTCATCTCAATCGATACATCGCAAACAGCGTTGGACATACTGGAAAAAAATCTTGTAATAAATAATAATTCCACTTCACATACTTCTGTGAAAGAAAATGTACTGACCTGGTTGACGAAAACAGAAGAAACGTATGATATCGTGATAGTCGATCCGCCGGCATTTGCAAAGAGCATCAATAAAAGACACAATGCGATCCAGGCATACAAGCGGCTCAACATGATGGCGATGGCCAGGGTTAAGCCCGGAGGCATGTTATTTACTTTTTCATGTTCGCAAGTCGTGGACAAGCCGATGTTTCACAATACCATAGTCGCTGCTGCGATCGAATCCGGCAGGCTGGCCCGGGTCTCACATGATCTCGGTCAGGGTCCTGATCATCCGGTTTCGATATTTCACCCCGAAGGCCATTACCTCAAAGGATTAGCTTTATACATTGATTGATTTTATGATCCCGGATAAAACATAAAATGGAACAAGAGCAATTGATTCTCGTCACGAAGAACGACAACATCACTACGGTGAAATTTAACCGGCCGCACAGGTTCAATAGTTTTATTCGCGACATGGCTTTCATGTTTCAGGATATACTGGATACAGTGGCAACGGATGGAACGAGATGTCTCGTGATCACCGGTGAAGGAAAAGCATTCAGTGCCGGACAGGATCTCAACGAAGTCACGGATCCGGAAGGACCTGAATTGCAACGCATCGTAGCCGATCATTACAACCCGATCATTACACGCATTCGAAATCTGGAGCTTCCTGTCATAGCTGCAGTCAATGGAGCAGCTGCAGGTGCGGGTGCAAATATTGCTTTAGCATGTGATATTGTCGTGGCTAAATCATCAGCCTATTTTTTGCAAGCATTCAGTCACATCGGGCTGATACCTGATAGTGGCGGGACATTTCATTTGCCGCGCCTGATCGGATTTCAACGGGCCAGCGCATTGATGATGTTGGGAGAAAAAGTGCCTGCACCCGAAGCGGAGAAAATGGGTATGATCTATAAATCGGTACCTGAAGATGAATGGGATGAATATGTTTCATCACTTGCGCAGCGAATTGCAACGATGCCTACGCGCGGATTGGCATTGACAAAAAAAGCATTAAACATGAGCCTGGTGAATAACCTCGTCACGCAGCTTGAAATGGAAGAGCAATTGCAAACAGAAGCAGGCAAGACTTCTGATTATGCAGAAGGGGTCAATGCTTTTCTCGAAAAAAGAAAACCCACATTTAAAGGTCAATGAAGCGGATAGCAGTGATTGGTGCCGGAGCCATGGGAAGCGGAATAGCACAGGTAGCCGCTATGAGCGGTCATGATGTTGTATTGATCGATGCGTTTCCCGATGCGATCAACCGCGCAAGTCAATCTATTCTTTCTTCGCTCCAGAAATTTGAGGAGAAAGAAAAATTATCAGGTGAGAAGGCATGGTCAGTCCACAAGCGAATTGTTTTCTCCGAATCCCTTAATGATGTTTCCGGTTGCACACTGGTGATCGAAGCCGTCATTGAAGATCAGGATGAGAAAAAAAAATTACTGAAGCAAGTTGAGCTTCTGCTGAAGGAAGATGTCATGATTGCCACAAATACATCTTCACTCTCCATTACCGGATTAGCTCAGAGTTTAAACAATCCTTCCCGTTTTATCGGTATCCATTTTTTCAACCCACCAGTCCTGATGAAACTGGTGGAAATCATTCCGGCATTACAAACGGATCCTGATATAACATTAAACGCAAAGGAATTAATCAGCACCTGGGGAAAAGAAACTGTTCTGGCGAAGGACACACCCGGTTTTATTGTCAATCGCGTAGCCCGACCATTCTATAGTGAAGCAATGCGGATGGTAGAAGAACAAATCGCAACACCAGAGCAGATTGATCAGGCTATCAAGGATTCCGGTTTCAGGATGGGCCCATTTGAATTAATGGACTTCATCGGGCATGACATTAATTTAGCAGTGACAAGGTCAGTCTGGACAGCCATGCATTTCGATCCGAGGTACAAACCATCTTCGCTCCAAATCAACCTGGTCAATGCAGGATGGCTCGGCAGGAAATCCGGAAAAGGATTTTATGATTATAAAAATGACAAACCTGCAACCTCAACAGCTTCACATGCAAATGGAAAGGAAATAAGTGACCGCATCATCTCCATGCTTATCAATGAGGCAGCCGATGCATGTTACTATGGCATTGCCTCCATTCAGGATATTGATAAGGCTGTTGTGTCAGGAGTGAATTATCCAAAGGGCTTATTGCAATGGGCGGATGAAATTGGAATTGATGAATGTGTCAATCGAATGGATATTCTCCATAACTTTTACCACGAAGAGCGATATCGCTGCAGCCCAGGATTGAGAAAGATGGCTATGGCGCATCAAACATATTACTGATGGAAAAAATCGTCGAGCATATGTACAACGGTGATGCGTTTAGCCAGTGGTTAGGCATCAGGCGGTTGAGCGAAAGCCCCGGTTCATGCACCCTGGAGATGACAGTCAGGGACGAAATGGTCAATGGATTTGGAATTGCTCATGGTGGTATCACGTACGCATTAGCCGATAGTGCACTGGCCTTTGCATCGAATGCGCACGGTCGGAAAGCGGTATCGATTGAAACCTCGATCAATCATTTGAAACCGGTATTTGCGAATGATGTTCTCATAGCCATTGCCGAAGAATCATCGATCAGTAAGAGAATCGGCGTCTACCACATCCGGGTCATGCGTCAGGAAGAATTAGTTGCCTTATTTAAAGGAGTTGTCTACAGAAAGGATGAAGAATGGCAGATCAGCTGATCAATAATCGTATAGAGGAATCGTTAATGATGTGTAACGTATGTGTATGAGAAACTTATTTGTATTGGTGCCCTTTATCGTGTTTGCTACTATTGATTTGTCGGCACAAAATGTTTATCGCACAAACAAAGGCAACATATCCTTTAAATCAGAAGCTCCGTTAGAAATTATCACGGCCTCATCCAACAGCCTGGAAGGGATTATTGATAATGAAAACCTCACGTTTGCATTTGTAGTACCTATTCTCTCCTTTAAGGGGTTCAATAATGGACTTCAGCAACAACATTTTTATGAAAATTATCTTGAAGCAGAGAAGTATCCCAAAGCCACATTCACCGGGAAAATTATTGAAGAAATAGACCTCAGTAAACCCGGAACTTACCAGGCCAGGGCCAAAGGACTATTCAATATTCATGGCCGGACCAAAGAACGAATTATTCGGATCGACCTGATTTCAGATGGAGTCGAAGTCATTGCCAAAGCTCAATTTATGGTACCATTAGTCGATCATCAGATCGAAGTGCCCCGGATCGTCAATCAGAAAATAGCTGAAGAAATTTCAGTCATTGTGCGTGCGACATTCACAGTGTCAGGACGATCATGAGATTGGCTCTGTGGTTGTTACTTTTAATCACGACAACCCATGTCTCTGCACAGGAGTATCATTTCCGGCAGATGCCCACTGACTACAATCACGAATTTCAAAAAATTAATCTCCTGTTCCAGAGCAAAGATCACATGATCTGGTTAGGGACTGATCGTGGTCTGTATTCATTTGATGGAAGAAAATACCGGTTCGTTTCACGGCCAGATGGCGTCAATCAGAATGTCAGTGCAATCACTGAGAATGAAAAAGGTGAGATCTGGGCTGGTTATGATGACGGAATGATCCATACAATTGATAAAGGGGACTCCAGGCTGATCGATAGTGATTCGATCAGAAATTTTCCTGTTACCAAAATCATCTTCCGGGAAGACGGGAGTATATATCTCGCTACATACGGAAATGGAATGTGGATCATACGCGGTGAGCAATTTTCGCGCGTGCAATATGAGACGCTTAATCAGAAGATCGACATCTACGATGCATTGATCGATCAGAAAGGAAGATTGTGGATAGGCACAGATCATGGCGTGTGGATCTATAATGAACATCCTAAACAAGAGTTGCGAAACCTGAC
>JANMVA010000239.1:0-4682 GCA_031392195.1 Saprospiraceae bacterium
GATGGGATGAATGTAGTCGGTGAATTATTCGGAGCCGGAAAAATGTTTTTGCCCCAGGTAGTAAAGAGTGCGCGTGTGATGAAAATGGCTGTGGCTTATCTCACACCATACCTGGAGGCGGATAAGAAAGTGGGCGAACAAACATCGAAAGGAAAGATCCTGATGGCGACGGTGAAGGGGGATGTTCATGATATTGGAAAAAATATTGTCGGCGTTGTTTTGGCTTGTAACAATTATGACATCGTCGATCTCGGTGTTATGGTGCCTGCTGATAAAATATTGCGAATTGCGATTGAAGAAAAAGTTGACATGATCGGTCTCAGTGGATTGATCACGCCATCGCTTGACGAAATGGTGCATGTCGCTGCAGAAATGGAAAGAGAAGGATTTGGAATGCCTTTATTGATTGGTGGCGCTACGACCTCACGTCTTCACACAGCATTAAAGATTGAGCCAAAATACAAGCGTGGCCCGGTTATTCACGTATTGGACGCATCGAAATGTGTAGGTGTGGCCTCCACACTATTGTCAGAAGACAAGGTGAGACGTGAAGTCTACCTGGAAGATATAAGAAATAATTATTCGCAAATGCGTATTGCACGCGAGGGGAAAAATGCCAAGCGCTTTGTTTCATTAGCAGCTGCCCGTGCCAACCGGTTTACGTACGACTGGAAAAATTATACACCACCAACACCGAAAAAAACAGGCATCTGGAACCTGCAGAACTATGATCTGAATGAGCTTCGGCCATATATCGACTGGACACCATTCTTCAGTAGCTGGCAATTGAGCGGCAAGTACCCGTCTATATTAAAAGACCCGATTGTCGGAAAAGAAGCAACCAAACTTTGGAATGATGCCAATGACATGCTGGATCAGATCATCGCTGAAAAATGGTTTAACGCCAATGGTGTGGTTGGGCTTTTTCCCGCTAACAGTGATATGGATGATATCATCATCTATGCGGATGAAAATAAACAGGAAGTTCTGATGCGCGTGCATCACCTGCGTCAGCAAGTTGCTAAAGCAAGTGGTCAGTTTAATTATTGCCTTTCTGATTTTGTCGCTCCTGTTGGGAGCGGAAAGACAGATTATCTCGGTGGCTTTGCTGTCACTGCAGGTATTGATATTGAAAACAAGGTGAAGGAGTTTGAAGCAGCACTTGATGATTATAATGCCATCCTGCTCAAAGCCCTTGCAGATCGATTTGCTGAAGCTTTTGCCGAGCGTATGCATGAGCGCATGCGTAAAGAATGGTGGGCCTATTCGCCTGAAGAAACGCTGCCAAATGATGCGCTGATTGCAGAGGAGTACAGCGGCATTCGCCCGGCTCCGGGTTATCCTGCGTGCCCTGATCACACCGAAAAAGCATTATTATTTGAATTATTGCAGGTCAATGACAGAACGGGCATCACGCTGACGGAAAGTATGGCCATGTACCCTGCAGCCAGTGTGAGTGGATGGTATTTCTCCCATCCTGACAGCAAATATTTTCCAGTCACAGGTATCGATCGGGATCAGCTGGAAGATTATGCAAAGAGAAAGGGCCTGGACATCGCAGAGACAGAGCGCTGGCTTGGTCCATTACTATAGATCTCCAATTATTACTTTTTAAAAAGGCAACCATAAAATATAACGAATGATCATAGTTATATAACGACTTTATTGTCGTCAATTCCCAATTTTACACCTTTGGTTCACCCAAGCCAAATAACTCATCAAAGCTTGATGTAAGCTGCATTTATATGAATGCTGTTACGTCAATTTACTGTTTAACCCAAAGACCACTTTGAATGCAACATTCATCTAATAGCTTTGATGAAAGAACGACATCCGGCAGGCACAAGAGTTACTGGATCGAAAGCACATCCCCACACGCGTATTCAGGAATATTGAAACAAAACATCCATGCGGATGTCGTCATCATTGGTGGCGGATTAGCCGGAGTCAGTGCCGGGTATTGTCTCACTGAGGTTGGAAAAAAGGTAGTGATCATCGAAGATGGTTATATCGGAAGTGGTGAATCGGGCAGGACAACAGCACACCTTGTCACCGCCTTGGATGACCGGTATTATGATCTTGAAAGAATATTTGGAGAAGAGGAAACAAAATTAATTGCGGCCAGCCATAAAGCCGCTATACAATTTGTCGAAGACACCGTCCGGAAAGAAAATATTCCATGCCAGTTTGAACGTGTTCCGGGCTATCTTTTCCTGCATCCCTCTGATGAGCATAAATCATTAAAAGAAGAATTTGAGGCGGCGACCAAAGCTGGTGTGGATGTTCGTGAAACTCCATCTGTTCCGGGCATGCTCAATTATCAGGGCACGTGTCTTGAGTTTCCGGGCCAGGCACAATTTCATCCGCTTGTGTATATGCATGCATTGTGTGATGCGATAGAAAAGAAAGGAGGAAAAATTTTTACAGGCACGCATGCAGCCGATATCAATCATGAAGGCATCACCACTAGTGAGGGTTACACGGTCAAGGCAAATCATGTTGTTGTTGCCACAAACTCTCCGGTCAATAATTTAGTGGCCATGCATTAAAAGCAGACGGCACACAGGACATATGTGATTGCCGGACTTGTCAAAAAAGATGTATTGCCAAAAGCCCTTTGGTGGGATACCGGTGATTTTTCAGAAGATAAAGATTTAGCTCCATACCATTACATCCGGGTACAAGCGTACAACACTGAACATGACTTGCTGATCAGTGGTGGTGAGGATCATCCCACGGGTGACATAGACAAAGATGATATCCAGGAAGAGCATCGATATAGAAAGCTCGAGGAATGGACGAGAAACCATTTCCCGTTGGAAGAAGTTGTTTATTGCTGGTCAGGGCAGGTAATGGAACCTGTCGATTCACTCGCATTTATCGGGCGGAATCCACTTGATAAAGAAAATGTATACATTATCACCGGTGATTCCGGTACCGGTATGACACATTGCACGATTGGTGGTTTACTGATCACAGATCTCATCCTTGGTCGCAAGAATGCATGGGAAGAAATCTATAGTCCGTCCCGTATCACCATGAAAACGGGAAATGTTTTTTTCAAAGAACTTTTCCGTGGTGTTGCTTCCCTCATGAAAGGAGCGCCTGAGGATGACCGGGTAAAAGATTTTTCAGCCATCCGTGCCGGTGAAGGAAAAATTACGAATGTTGGAGGGCATAAATGTGCGGTATACAGGGAAGAAAATGGTTCGTACCATATAGTCTCAGGCAGGTGCACACACCTCAAGGCTACTTTAACATGGAATGCAGACGAAAAGACATGGGATTGCCCCTGGCATGGCAGCCGATTTACGCATGACGGGCATGTCATCAATGGTCCGGCTAATTGCGACTTACCGGTGTATGAGAAAGTAGACGGACAGGCAATACACAATCAGGATCTGAAAGAAATTCAATAGCGATTCTCCTCTCTTTCTTTTCTTAATTTTAAAGAATCACTTTTTGCACACAGCCTTTCAAGCATGCTGAGGAGAGCTTTATATTACATCACCCACTGGGAATCCTGGCACTGGTTTGCAAAGTATATTCTAATCGCCCCGGCCTGGGCATGGTTTTGCTTACGGGCCAGAACACTTTGGTTCTTCACACCATCAAATCCAACCATAACATTCGGAGGATTTGCAGGTGAAACAAAAAGAGAAGTATACCTGCAGCTCCCCGAAGGCACCTGGCCAAATAGCATTTTTGTATCACCAGACATGTCATTGACAGAGATCATCAGGCAAATGGATGATCAGGCTTTGGTTTTTCCTGTCATTGCCAAGCCGGATTCAGGACTGATGGGATTTATGTTCCGGAAGATCGATTCCATGGATCATTTGCGTCAATACCATGATGTGATGGAAGTGGATTATATCGTGCAGGAATTCATTGATTATCCACTTGAGATAAGTGTTTTTTATTATCGTTTTCCCGATCAGGCAAAAGGAATGATTACCGGGTTTTTACGCAAGGAATTTCTCGAAGTCATCGGGGACGGCAAATGCACTCTCCTGGAATTGATCCTTCATTACCCGCGTGTTCAATTCAGACTGGAGGAAATGAAAGGAAAGCATGCAAGCCACCTGAATGATATCATTCCTGCAGGTGAGCGCTATTGCCTTTCCTATGCCCTTAACCTGAGCAGAGGTGGAAAACTGATCAGCCTGGCAAATGAAAAAGATGAACGGCTGCTCGGTGTATTTGATTCGATCAGCCACCATGCGAAACTCTATTACGGCCGTTATGACATCCGTTGCCAATCGATTGAAGAACTGAAAGAAGGAAAAAATTATTCGATCCTCGAATTCAATGGTTGTGGGGCTGAACCACATCATGTCTACGGAGATGGCAATACATTGCTGAAAGACGAGTAGGGCGCAAGCGCATTGCCGCTGGCGGCCCATGCCGCCTGCTGCTTCGCCCAACGCGCTTTCACGGCCGGCGCTTCGCTCTTCTCGGCAGAATCGATGAGCTCCATCTGCGCGCCCGGCTGAACCTTTCCGGCTGCGAGCTGGTCGATGGCGCCCACGAGCAGCTTGGGCGTATCCGCCACTTTGAGCTCGCCCATCGCCTTGAAAGCCGCTTGCTGCTCGGCCGCGGAACCCGTCGTCGCCAGTCGGCGAATGATGGGCAGAGCGCGGTCGGGCGCGCGGCGCGCCACGATCTGCAGTGCCGCGAGG
>JANMVA010000258.1:0-5236 GCA_031392195.1 Saprospiraceae bacterium
GCCCATGCATGATGGAAGCATCCAATGTGACCACACCTCTTTCGTCAGGGTAGCCTCCATAACCAACTGACATGTCACGCGGATCCAATTCACAAACATTTGCACCCGTTTCAAGGGCATCGAGAATATTTCCTGTTTCCTGGAGTTTATCCCAGGCCGGAATCAGAACTAATCGTCCCCATTCCTCTCCGCGACTACAGATAATAAGTGGTGAACTCGCTGAGCTTTTTATTTTCCTCGACGGATTGACAAGCCTCGAAATAGAAGGGATGCTCAGGCCAAACAATCCCAGTGTTTGAATAAACTTTCGTCTCTCACTCATGTATGTTACTTTAAAACAAGATCATTCATTTTTTTGGTGGATACCAGGTTGCATCAATTTAAATCCTGTATCCTCTTTTTCTTTGTCAACCATTTCTTTTACGTCGCGCAGCAATTCTTTAGCATTATAGACGATCCCGTCTTTGATCGTATAGAGCACTCCTCCGACACGGGTTACCTGATTTTCGTCATTCAATTTGATCGCACCGGTCCCATAAAGACACTGAAGATTCTCTAATGGATTTTCTTCAATGATGATCAGATCTGCAAACTTTCCGGTCTCTACACTACCAATTTCTTTATCCCGTCCTAATGCCTGTGCTCCATTCAAAGTTGCTGAACGTATGACTTCTAAAGGATGGAAGCCTGCTTCACGCAATAATTCTAACTCGCGGATATAAGCGAATCCATAAAGTTGAAAAATAAATCCTGAATCAGAACCAGCAGTCACACGGCCCCCGCGGTTTTTATATTCATTGACGAATGTCATCCACAGACGATAGTTCTCTCTCCAGTCTATTTCCTGTTCCGTTCCCCAATAATGCCAATAGGATCCATGTGAAATACGGCTTGGCTGATAAAACATCCAAAGCTTGGGCATGGTATAATCTTCATGCCATTCAAGCCGTCTCGCCCGATGAAGATCTCTGCTGGCTTCGTAAATATTAAATGTTGGATCCAGTGTGAAATCAAGTGCAAGCAACTGATCCATGATCTTATTCCAGTGCGGAGAATAGGGTGGTGCTGCCTGCTTCCACAAGCGACCTGCCTGCGAAAACCTGTCCTGCTCATTGTAATAATTGTATTCCGGCGGATAATCCTGTATTGTTTTATTTTCAAACAAAGCTTCCGGCAATCCATACCAATGTTCCATTGTCGTCAGTCCTGCCTCTGCAGAATGGACTACATTCCACCGGGCTACATCGAGTTGTGCATGATGAAATGCAGATCGAAGACCAAGCTTTTTATTTTCTGTGAGCGCTGCTTCAATCACTTCCGGAGGCGCGCCAAAAAATTTGATGCCATCAGCACCGTTTTTCGCATTCTCCTGCACCCATGTTCTTGATTCTTCAGCGGTCTGAATTCCATCTTCATCGCCCGCACCAAAAACGGTGTAAGCAAAAATGCGTGGAGCAACGATCTCATTTTTCTCACTTCTTTTCTTTTCAGACAGTGTCCACTGCAATCCATTGCCTGCTGCGGGCTCACGAATGGTAGTGATACCATGTGACAACCACAGTTTATACACATATTCTGCATCTGCCCCCTGTGCCTTACCACCAATATGACCATGCATATCTACGAATCCGGGCAAAACATACATTCCCGTTCCGTCAATTTCATATCCGTTCTTCTTCAAAGCAGGCCTGCCGGAACTATCTGGTACGACGCCGGGATAGCCTACACTTTTTATAGAGGCGATTTTATTGCCCTCGATCACGATGTCGACCGGGCCAAACGGAGGTGCGCCTGTGCCATCGATGAGCGTGACTCCCCTGATGATCATTTGATCAAAAGGTCCCAGGCCTTCATTTCGATCGGGGGCTGGTTTTACCTGTGAGAAAAGAATGATTGGTGTTCCGGTAAAAAAGAAAAGCAGGATGTACAAAATCCTCATGATGGCAGCTTGAATTCAAAGAAAGGTAAAAAAAAGAGCCCGGATGGTACCGAGCTCCCTTATTCAATTGATTTTGGACATTAATTTATTTGCCGGTCAACTCATTGACAAGTCTCTCAGCATTGTAGATATAACGCAATGCAGCAACGATTCCGCCTGCATGGACAGCAACTGTCCGGTTGTTTTCATCATCAAAAATAAACTTGCCGGGAAGTGATTCGATGTTGCCATCAAATACCAAACCGACAACCTCTCTCTTCACATTGATGACAGGGCTTCCGGAATTGCCACCGATGATATCCGCTGTACAAATGAAGTTCATCGGAGCTTTCAACAGATCAGCCGGAGGGTTTAACCACCTGCTGGGAAGGTTAAATGGAAATTTTCCGTCATTGGAATAGTGCCTGTCATACATACCATAATAAGTGGTTTTGACTGGAGCTATAGTTCCATTGTATTCATAGCTTTTAACCACACCATCAGAAATGCGCAGTGTAAATGTAGCATCAGGAGGTAAGGCATTACCATATACTTTGAACACCTCATTTGCAATGTTCTGTTCGATCTGTTTTCTGACGACCTGGGTCGATGAAAATTCATGAACGGCTTTATTGTATTCTTCACCAAGCAGTTCAGCTGCTTCGATCAGAGGATCTTTCTTTTTCAGGAATTTCTTTGTTCCCTTGTCTAATAATTTGTCCAGATTTTTTTCATTTGCGAAAACTGTTTCAGCCAGGATCTCTTTTGCTGCTACATCAGGCGTACGACCATCGAGAATCGTATTGATATACTGATCTTCCGCTTTTGCAAATTTTTTCAGCTCACCTAATACCATTGCAAATTTCTTGGCTTCTTCCGGATCGTTTACTGCAGGTGCCAATTCTGTCATCTTTGCCTGTAATCCTGCTAATTCAGGACTCTCGGGATTTTCTGTAGCCAATGCCGAATAATCATGGATAGCATATAAAAGTGGAAGAACATTGCCGGACAAACCAGAAGGAGGCAAAAAGCGGATCTCAGGGCCATGCTTTGACAACACAGTGTAATGCTTCTGCATATCGTCCCAATAAGTTTTACCTGTTGCATTTGCACGGATCTTTTGTTCCATTTTTACTTTGCGTGCAAACAATTCCGGATCTTTCAGACCATTGAGAGCCCCTTTAATCGCTTTCAGCGAATTGGATAAACTGAAGATGTTGTTTTTCAGATCATCATTCGGAGAGAGCGCATATTGCTCTTCCAGTAATTTCATCCTATTCGTATAGAATTCGATTTCAGATGGATAACGGTAATCCCTGTCATACTCTAATTGAGATACTGTTCTGTATCGCTCAGTAGTACCCGGATTTCCAATGACAAACACAGGAGTGCCTTCTGCAACACCATCTGTGTTGAATTTAAAATAATTGCCCGATGTATTCAATGGCTTGCCATCTGTATCATAAACTCGCCAGAAAGTACAATCCAGGTTATAGCGTGGATAAGTAAAATTGTCAGGATCACCACCGAAAAATCCTAATTCCTGTTCAGGAATAAACACAAGTCTGACATCATCATACCTCTTATAACCATATACGGAATATTTTCCTCCACTATAATACGACACCACCTGGAGGCGTAGATCCTTCCAATCAGGATTGTTATTGTAGTCTTTTTGGATCAGTGTAAAAGCTTCGCTGGTTTTGGCGAGTCTCTCAGCATCAGTTTTAGCAGTGGAGATCATGCTTTTCACTTTCTCAGTGATATCAGCTGTTTTGATCAGCTGCTCCACAAATAATTCAGGGTTACGACGCTCATCTGATAAAGATGCCGCATAAAATCCCTGGCGATCGAAATTTTCTCCATCCTTCTGCAGATCGCTGACCACAGGTTGTGAACAGTGATGATTAGTCATCACAAGACCATTTGGAGAAACAAAAGAAGCAGAACACCAGCTCGCGAAACGAAGTGCTGATTCTCTTCCTTCATCAAACCACTGTTGATCCAGGTCATAGTTGTATGCTTCCTTGAACCACTCCTTGGGTGGATTTTCGAATGTCCACATCTTGCCAAAGTCATGCGGACCGGGTTCGCGCTGTCCAATGGCAATGCCCACAGTAAAGGCAGCCAAAAGGGTAAAAACCCACTGTTTTATATTATGATTCATATACGGTTAGAATAAAATGGTTTGAAAATCTGAATAAACACCTAACGAATGCCAGGGTTAAAAGCGGGGCAAAATTATAAATAATAATTAGTTAAAGCCCGTACCCGACTAACGATACGCTTTTATAGACCTATTGCGTTAACATTGCAGATCAGAATCTGTTTTCATATATAAATATGCATAAATCAATCCTTTTCCTGCTGGCTATTCTGGGCATTTCCGCCTCCTGCCAGTCGCAGAAACCTACCCCGATAAAGTCACCCGATCAATCTGTCCCGATCAATATGAATACTCAAACTGCCACTTTTGGCGCCGGATGTTTCTGGTGCGTAGAAGCTGTCTTCCAGGAATTAAATGGTGTCATGAAAGTTGAATCTGGCTATATGGGCGGTGAAAAGCCAAATCCGACCTATAAAGAAGTCTGCTCAGGTACCACCGGGTATGCCGAAGTCGCCCAGATCACCTTTGACCCTTCTGTTATTACCTATGAAGAATTGCTCGAGGTTCTGTGGACTACCCATGACCCTACCACGCTCAACCGGCAGGGGGCAGATGCCGGAACTCAATACCGCTCTGCCATTTTTTACCATAATGAGGAACAGAAAAAAGCTGCGGAGAAATCCAAGTTTGAAGTAGCTCCAACGATTTGGGATAATGTGATCGTAACCCAGATTGTACCTGCTGACACGTTTTATCCTGCTGAAAATTATCACCAGGATTATTATGCCAATAATTCAGAAGCCGGATATTGTCGCATTGTGATCAATCCAAAAATTGAAAAAGTTCGTAGTAAGTTTAGTGACAAACTGAAACAACAATAAACATCCGAATCATGCACCGTATTCTTTTAGTGTTCAGCATCATTGCGGGCTTTTCAATGAATGCCTGTCTGCAGTCCAATTCAAAGCGCCCGGTCGAAGCTGCACATCAGAAGCGAGAGATATCATTTACTGATGCCAAAGGTGAGACGATCCAGTTCATCGGCAAGTCCGAGGCGCAGTGGAAAACAGAAATGGATGAGTTAACTTTTCATGTAATGCGCGAGAAAGGAACAGAACGTGCGTTTACAGGAAAATTTAATGACAATAAAAAGAAAGGTGTCTATATCTGCAATGCATGTAAGCTGCCGCTCTTTTCTTCAGAGGCAAAGT
>JANMVA010000274.1:0-3028 GCA_031392195.1 Saprospiraceae bacterium
TCCACTTCGACGACCTGCTTGTCGCCGAGCTTCATGATTGTGCCCTTGCCATATGTTTTCTCTAGGCGATCCACTGTAAGTTGGAGGGCTTTCAACTTGGATTCGCGTTCTTTTTCTGATGACATAATTGTAAAACTTTAGAAAGAAAGTAAATATAATAAACAAAGATAATGTATTGCGGCAAATATATGGGCAATTTTTGACTATTTTTTCGTCATGTGAAATATTTTTTCGAAAATCCTCTTGAATAAGTACCAATCTTTCAACGGAAGACATCCGGATAAGGGATGTGGATAACCATCCGGGGCTACAGACAATCAAATAGTTACATCAGTGTGGCACACCTAGGTGTGCCACACCTAAGTGTGCCACACTGATGGAATATTTTTTTAGGGGCTCTTTGGGATTGTCACAAATGAAAAAGGCCCTCTATCGAAGGCCTTTTTCATTTTTAATTGCAATGATTGGTTGCTCAACTAGCTGAAACCGGCGCATTGGCTGCGCTGTAGGCCATGATCCTGTTTATAGTAAGGTCAGAGGGCCCAGCTTCGATCGTCCCCAATGCCTGCTTGGCAGCGGAAAGGATCTCAAGCGTTTTTGCCATTTGAGGCACTGAGAGGACCAGCTCCAGCAGCATATCTGTCTCTGCTTTTGAGGTCTCCCCATATACCAGTCTTGTCAATTGTAGTTGGGTAAATTCATGCTTCATACTCAAGATTTTATACACTGATATTAACATCCGCACAAGTGCGGATATTGTATGAGGGGAAAGTTTTTTTGCCCTCGCAGGCAGCGGAAGCGTGGTGACTTTTTGCTAGCTCAAAAAGTCACAGCTCAACCCCTCTTTTCTCACTAAACTTTGTTACTTTTTTCATTGCCAAAAAAGTAACCATGGTTCGACTTCCTTGTTCTCATCCCAGTGCGACAGCTCACCAACCAAAGTCTAGCGACCCAAAAAACTTCCTTTTGCAGACGAGCATTTGTTTGGCACCGGGTTTGCTTTCTCGCCTGACCGTTTTTCACTAACCCGCCTTTTTTTCTCCGAAATGAAAAAAAGCCGGCTTTCGGAACGGTCGAACAATTTTGTGTCGCAGTAATTCCTAGTCGAATTGAAAAGTAAAACTCAATTGTTGGCACCTGGTTTCAACTCTCTGCGCATTCAATAAGAATTTGATTTTTCATTTCGAGCAGGCAAATCCAGTCGCTCTAAACTGTCTGAGTGATCTTAGGACAATTTCAGTCGGTAACATGTTTCTACAGGCAATTGGCTTCAGCAAAGAAATTGATTTGAAAAACGATTAAGCGCGCAAGCAAACCCGGTCCTAAACAATAGCCTGAATGACTAAACGAATTTTTAGAGCGACGAGGTTTTTGGTTACTTTTTTCCGGAAAAAAAGTAACAATGAAAAGTGAGCAAGCGAAGTGAGAAAAGAACGAAAGAATTTGATGCATCAAAAAAGAAAATAAAAAAAGGCTATTTAACAATCATGTTGAATAGCCTTTATGGGTTTTTGGGGCGAATAGACAGTATCGCGAAATGGAAATTTTATCCGGATAAAATTTTCTGTTTAAAAAGATGCTTTTAATGCAATCACTAAATTCCTACCGGGCGCTACAATGCCTGAACTATAAGGCCTGTATCGCCTGTCGGTGATATTCTCAACTCCGGCAGTGATCGAGAATTTCTTGTCAATCTGTACCATGGCTTTGAAATTGAGCGTAAACCATCCGGGTGAAAACGGATCTCCGTTTTCATCGATCGCATAGATCTCCGTCTTGCCCTGCTCTTCCTGGGGCAAATCTTCAAACTCTTTTTCACCACTGTATTGGGCATACAACATCAGGCTGATTTTTTCTTCCGTATAACTCAATCGTGTCATCCCGAAAAAAGGAGCCGCATGACGTGAAGGACTTGTCGTACCATCATCCAGTTCTTCTTCACCAACCTGGTAATTGAAATCGGATAATAATCCAAAACCGGATGGAAGTTTGATTTCCAATCCTGCCTGCAGTCCATACACATTAGCAACAGCCGCATTTTGGATAGCCTGCACACGACTAAGCTCACCGTCATAAAAAATACTGTCCAGGCCATTCAAGGTAAAGTCTCTCCTGACAAGCGCATTTTCCAACACAGTATAATATCCGGTCAGATCCACTTTGACATTCTTGCCGAAAATCTTTGCTACACCAACTTCAGCATTGTAGGCATACTCTGCTTCAAGATCCGGATTGGGAATCAGCACAGCTCCAGGTTCCGAGTCAAACACCTTGCCTGCATCATCGACATTGGGCGAACGAAATCCTGTAGAAAGATTTGCACTAACCGTCCAGTCATCCGATGGGTTGATGATCAGGCCGAGACTTCCTGTAATGGCGCCATTGTTTATGTCAGCTGTCGTGTAAGGAAATGGATAGAACGTAGTGTCAAATGTGGCATCGAGATCATACACATTGTATCGCAGTCCTCCCTGAAGCGCCATCTTATCATTCAGATGCATCAGGTAATTGACATACGCCGCATAGGAAGACCAGGTTGCCTGAGGATAACGCGCCGGACCGACTGCAGAAGTACCGGTAGATATATCTTCATCAATCCCGATCGAAGTCACGTCATTCCACACACCTTCCAGTCCATAAAAAAACTTGTTGCGTGCACCCACACTTTTGACAAAATCGAGATTCAATGAAAATGCATCTACCTCTTCTTCACGAATATGTCGCTCCGGATCATGGATGTTCCTGTCAAGACGACTTTCCTGAAAATTCTGAAAAGCAGCATTCAACAACATCTGGTCATACAAGGCATTCTGACCATTGTGATTGATACGCAGATGATTCATCATCCAGATCTGCGGGCCGTAATCCCATTCTCCGTAACGAGGCAATCCATTGCGATAACGAATGTGCCTGTCATAGCGGGAAAAAGATGAAGTCGCTGAATAATGGAAACCGTACTGAAAATTCCATGTCTCATTTGGAGAAAAAAGAACTTTCTGCATCAGGTTCATCTGCGTATATCCTGTTG
>JANMVA010000281.1:0-4724 GCA_031392195.1 Saprospiraceae bacterium
CAGAATCTCCCATCAATCCGAATCTATTGTATGTGGGTACTGACGATGGTTTGATTCAGGTGACAACCGACATGGGTAAAACATGGCAACGAATTGATAACATAACAGGAGCACCTGATACATCTTATGTCAATATGATCATTGCTTCATCGCATGATGAAAATGTCGTTTATGCCTGTTTCAATCATCACAAATACGGTGATTTCAAACCCTATGTTTTCGTGAGCCGGGACAAGGGCAAGACGTGGTCCAATATTTCTTCCAACTTACCTGAAAGAGGTTCCGTTTATTCGTTAGCAGAAGATCATGTGGATCCTAATCTGATATTCGCCGGAACGGAATTCAGTTTTTTTAGTTCGAATAATGGTGGAAAGACATGGAAAAAATTAGCAGCAGGTTTACCTACAATAGCAGTTAAAGATATTGCAATTCAGAAAAGAGAAAATGATATCGTGTTGGGTACTTTTGGTCGCGGATTTTATGTGATGGATGATTATTCACCTCTTCGCCATTTTAAAGAAGCTGAACTTGCAAAAGAGGCTTTGATCTTACCGGTGCGTGATGCTTTGGCATTTGAAACAAACTATCCATTGGGTTTGCCCGGTAAATCATTCCAGGGTGATAGTTACTATGTTGGTGAAAACCTGGGGTCAAAAGCGCTGATCACTTTTTACACAAAAGATAAAATCTCAACGGCTTCTGATTTACGGGTCAAGGAAGATGAACGCCTGACCAAATCAGATGAAGACAACCCTTACCCGACCTTTGAGCAATTGGCTTTGGAGAGAGATGAGGAGAAAGCAAAATTGTATGTGACAATCACCGATTCGAATGGTGATGTGGTCAGAAAATTGACAACAGGTGCGGATAAATCCGGCGTACAAAGGATTGCATGGGATCTCAGGACAGCGGTCAAAGATCCTGTCAGTGAAGATGCATCTTCTTTCTATAATCCATTTGCCGGGATCAGCGAAGGAGTTGTTGTTCCTCCGGGCACTTACACAGTTTCACTTTCACGTTGGCAAAATGGTAAAATGACCCGGTTGGGAGAACCTGTTTCATTTAAGGTTAAATCGCTTGACAATAAAGTGCTACCAGCTAAAGATTTTGCTGTCATGACCACCTTCAAACGCAAAGCAGAAAACCTTAGTCGTGTCCAGCAGTCTGCCGGTGAAGCTATTGGGAATGCTTTCAGTGAACTGGGATTGGTCCGTAAAGCCATTGTGCAAATGGAAACCTCGGAAGAATCATGGCTTAAAGATGTCGTTGCAATTGAAAGCAAACTTAAAGATCTGCAACGTCGATTATCCGGTGATCCGATTAAGGCTCGTCTCGATATGGATCCCACACCATCCATTGCTGATCGTGTCGGACGCATTTTGTATGAAAGCAAGTACAGCAGTTCAGATCCAACTGGGACACACATGGCTTCTTTGAATATTGCTGAAGATGAACTTGAAATAATCCTTCCTGAGCTCAGGAGTGTATTGGAAAAAGACATGCCTGACCTTCGAAATAAACTCCAGGAAGCCGGGGCTCCTTATACACCAAATACAATTCCATTGTATAAAGGCCAATAATCCAGATAGACTTATGGGAACCTCTAAAGACCAATTACAATCTTATATTCTCCCTTTAGGGGAAAGGGGCAGAGAGATCTGACGGATGGTTTTTAGAGGTTTCATTATGATCATTATTATGGCGGGATGTGATCATTCCGCCATTTTTTACGTTTAATGACAGGAATTAAAATTTAGGTATGCATCAGATTGGAATTTCTCTTTCGGGAGGTGGAACACGTGGCGTTGTGCATATCGGCGTTTTAAAGGCGCTTGAAGAAAATGACATTTTCCCTACCATCGTATCAGGTACCAGCGCAGGCTCGATTGTCGGGGCCATGTATGCGCATGGATACAGGCCTGCTGAAATATTGGCGATTGCCAGCGAGCGCTCACTTCTTTGGATGTTTTCATTTCGACTGCCGACCAAGGGTTTTGTAAGACATACATTCCTTCGCAAGATGTTGAAGCGATACATTCCCGCTAATAATTTTGAAGAATTGAAAATGCCTTTATACATCGCAGTTTCAAATTTGAATTCCGGAAAAGCTGAGATCATTCATTCAGGGCCTCTTCACGAAGTGATCGTAGCATCATCGTCTATTCCCGTTTTATACGAACCCATCAGGTTAGGAGGATCATGGTACGCAGATGGTGGACTGTTGATGAATCTCCCTGTATCACCGATACGTCCGTTGGCATCCTACATCATTGCAGTTAATCTGATTCCCAGGAAAGAGCTCAGCCATGAAGAAGTAACAACGATTTCAGGAATAGCATCACGATCTTTCAATCTCGCAGCCATCAATACCATCGAACCTGAGTTGAAGTACTGTGATGTCATCATCGAACCGGAAGCTATCTATAACTACAGCCGCTTCAACTTTACTAACATTAAAGAAATGTATGAAATAGGTTATGAAGAGGCTATCATCATGATCCCACGGATCAAGGAAGAATTAAGAGAACTGAGTCAAAAGTCAGGTAAGGTTGCCCATGGACTTCATTAATTTTTTCTAATTCAAATAAACCCCCCAGTCCTCCGTATTTAAAATCTTCGCTTCAATATCCTCCTTCAAAGTTGTAGCTAACGAAACGCCTACGTATTTAGGATAAATCGGAAACGTTTTATGTTTCCGGTCAACAAGAACTGCTACTTCCAGCTTTTTTGGGAGTATGTCGAGTAACGGCCTGCAAGCATAAAATATAGTCCGCCCCGTATTGGCTACATCATCAACTACGATGATTGTCTTTCCCTTTAATGAGTCCACTGATGGGTCTACTTCGATTGGCGTTGAAAGTGGGTTGGCCGGATTGAGTCGAATCTGAATGTGTTGGATCTTAATTTCGGTGATCTTTGATAGTTCTTTAGCCAGAAGTTTGGCGAAGCCTATACCATTTTTATTAATGCCCGCGAAGACAATCGATTTTTCCTCGAAATTATTCTCAAGGATTTCAAATGCCAGCCGTTTGATCTTTTGTTGGATTTGAGCCTTATCAAGGATCTTCATGTAAGTACCGGTTTAGTATAGATGTGTAATGATTGGTGGGTGAAAGTAGCCACCAATGTGGAAAATTACTAATCTTTGTTCATCGTGCTTGTTCAAAGGTATCTATGATCATTAGCCAGATATATTTTGTCATCATTACCCTGGTCGTATTCTACATTGCGATCAGGCAGTTTTATGGCATCTGGCAAAAGGTTCATTACGGCAAAGCTGAGGAAATCAGAGGCCATGAAGGTCTAAGATGGAAAAACGTGCTTTTGGTGGCCTTTGGACAACAAAAGATGTTTAAACGTCCCGTACCGGCCATTCTGCATCTTTTTATTTATGTCGCCTTTCTTCTGACCCAGGTTGAGCTCATCGAAATACTGATCGATGGTTTTTTTGGTACGCATCGTTTCTTCGCAAATTATCTGGGTTGGTTTTACACTTTTGTCATTTCATTCATTGAAATATTATCTGCACTTGCCCTGGTGGCAACGATTGCATTTCTGATCAGGAGAAATATTCTAAGACTTACCCGTTTCTGGAAAGCAGAGATGACGGCATGGCCGAGACTGGATGCAAACATTATCCTCGCTGCTGAACTTGTATTGGTTATTGCCATTCTCACAATGAATTCTGCAGACGCTGTGTTGCAGCAAATGGATCCGGAGAATTATCATGCAACGGGCAGCCTTCCGATCAGTAGTTGGCTCGGACCTATGTTGATGAGCAATTGGTCCTATGATTGGTTAGTTTGGACAGAGCGAATCGGATGGTGGCTACATGTATTGGTGGTGTATGGGTTTATTATTTATCTGCCATTCAGCAAGCACCTTCATATATTCCTTGCCTTCCCCAACACATATTTTGCTCGCTTAAGACCGCGTGGTCAAATGGCCAACATGCCCGAGATCACGCAGGAAGTCCGTTCCATGTTGGGTATTTCTACAGAAACTGTTGCTGCTGGTGCAGATCAGCAGATTGAATTTGGAGCTAAGGATATTCATCAGCTTTCATGGAAGAATATTATGGATGCATTCACGTGTACGGAATGCGGCAGATGTACAGCTGTTTGTCCTGCCAATATCACTGGCAAGAAACTTTCTCCCCGCAAAATCATGATGGATATCCGCGATCGTACGGAAGAGATCAGCAAAAAAATTGCTTCGGATTCAAACACTTACATCAAAGCAGAACATCGTGCGGCAGATGAATTGAATATTTCCACGTTTGACGATGGCCGTTCATTGTTCGATTATATTTCGGAAGAAGAAATCTACGCGTGTACTGCATGCAATGCATGTGTGGAAGCATGTCCTGTTTTAATAGATCCGTTAGAACCGATCCTGCAAATGCGTCGTTATCAAATATTGATGGAATCAAAAGGTCCTGGTGAATGGTTGCCGATGTTTAATAGTCTTGAAAGCGGTGGTGCAGTGTGGCAGGTTCCTTCTCCGAGAAGCCAATGGACTCAAATTGCAAACAATCAATGATGACACAACACTCCATTGAGATAACGACAATGAGCCAGTTGGCTGCCGAAGGGAAAAAACCTGAATATCTTTTCTGGGTAGGTTGTGCCGGCAGTTATGATCCGCGGGCACAAAGGGTCAGCGTAGCTTTTAGTAAGATCCTGAATGCTGCAAAGGTTGAGTTTGCAATCCTCGGAGATGAA
>JANMVA010000388.1:0-5326 GCA_031392195.1 Saprospiraceae bacterium
CAGGTGCCCATCCGAATTTTCTAACGGTCTCGACTGCGCCTTTACAAAAGAAAACCATCCTGTCCTGATTGTCATCATAGAGCTTGCCTGCCTGGTCTTCAAACATGAACTTGCGTTTGAAAAACTCCTCGTTATCCAGGAAGTAAACCTGGAGCCTGGCACCCGGCAGGGAAGCAACCTTGATGATCAGCGGATAATCATCATCGTTGATGATAATATTCATCCCGGATAAGCGGACTACCTCATGCAAACGATGACGCCGCTCATTGATGCTCCCAAAACGTGGCATCAATACCCTGATTTCCATTCCATTGTCCTGAGTATACAGCGGCAATTTTTTTAAGATTTCAGAGATCTCTGACAGATCTGTATAAGGCGACATCTCCTGGGTGAGAAACAACACTCTTTTCTTGATACTCATATGAAATCCTTGAAAAAATTCAAAATTTGAAGCCCTGAGAACACTTTTCGCCCAAAGGGTTGCAAAGATAGCTATTAATTAGCGAAATCTATTGGATCCTCCTATATCAGGACCCTGCCTTAAGGCTCTGTTGGGATTTTTTCTGAAAAGAGGCTAAATGTATAGGGGTATTGAAAATCAGCCTTTTAGAACGAAAAATGCTTTTTAAAGTCCAAAAGCTCATGACTGAATGGGCGGTCTGGAAGGCCCACCTGGCTCCACAGCTTGCAGGGGAGCGCGGTCTTGACATCTTTCATCCTTATGTTATGATTGGCATGGATGATATCCAGTCGGGGATAAAGAGACTGAATGGTCCCAGCTATCTCATTGATCGACTGGTTATGCTCCACCAGGTTATATGTTCCGGGTAAAACTGCCCCCTCGATGACCTTCGCAATTGCATATGCGACCTTGTCGATGTGAATAAAGCTCCTGTGCTGATCCCCCGTCCCATTGATGGTGATCTTACCCAGGAAATTGGCATTAAACAAAAGGCGATTTACAACGGCATCGACCCGGTAAGAGGGATTGTATCCATATACGTTTCCCGAACGCAGGGTAAAGAGCTGGCGATTTCTTGCAAGCACATTCAACTGGCGCTCCCCATCGAGTTTCGAACGACCGTAAAATGAATGCGGGTTGGGATTCGTGGACTCATCTACTGGTTGAGGGTGGTCACCATAGATGGAAATACTGCTGAGATAGATGATGCTTTTTACAGTTGAGTTTTCAATAGCGTAGGCAAGTTGGGCAGTCCCCCAGTGATTGACCTGGTCAAATGAATGCGCATCCGAGTCTGCAAAGGGTGTTGTGACTTTCGCAGCGAGATGGACGACACAATCAATTCCTTCCAGAGCTTTTTGTAAAGTGCGACCGTCCAGGATATCTCCCTGGATAAAATTGATGGCCTTCTGATCAAATTGCGCTTCAGTGAAAAAACTATAGTTTCTACGTGACAGGTTATCATAGACAGTAATGGAATCAACCTGGTCAACTTCTTCGGTTAATCTCTTGACCAGCGAATAACCTATGTATCCGGCCCCACCGGTAATTAAAATGCGCATGGATGATTTATAAGTTAAGAGCCAAAGATCGTAAGAAACGTTAGATCGTAAGAAACGTAAGAGCGTATGCTTCGACTTGCTACACTCTTCCATGTGCTACAGGTCAGCAACCGAACGTAACAAGAGTGAAAAGGGCAATTTATGGACACGAATAATGGGTTGAAAATAATTTCCGGCTTTGATTTCTATTTTCCTTCGCCTTCGCCTCCGCCTTAGCCTTCCGATTCATTTGTTTTGACAAACTCGGTCTGTATACCACATTCATCTTTCGACATCCCTGCCCAACGGCCTTGCCTTTCATCATTCGTTTCAGCAAAAGACCGGGTGCAAGGCATGCATCCTATACTGAGATATCCTTGCGCTTCCAGTGGATGTTCCGGCAAATTGTATTCCTTCCGGTAATCCCATATCATCTTCGAATTCCAATCAAGCATCGGGTGATATCTCAGCTTGCCTTCACTCATGACCTCTTCTTCCTGCAGTGATGCTCTGAATTTTGTCTGATCCCTTCGCACGCCATTGATCCACACATCGTGCTTCTCCACAATCGGCTCCATGGGCAACACTTTATTGAGATAACAACAGTGATCCGGATTATTGACAAAAAAGAATTTGCCCTGTGCATCACGCTGTCCGGATTTGGAAACAGGTGATATGGCATCGATCACATTCAATCCGAACAACTCTTCAATTTCATACCGGAATGAAATCGTTTCCGGAAAATGAAATCCTGTATTCAGAAAATAAACAGGTATGTCTTTATCAAAACGACTGATGAGATGTAACAACGGAATACTATGAGATTGAAATGAAGAACTCACGAAAGCCTTTTTGCCCGCTGATTTATATTCAGCCAGCTTTTCACCTATACGGTCAACCAGTAATGAATAAGAAGATGAATCCATGCCGGAACAAAGGTAGGGGAATAAGAAGGGGAATAACTTAAGGAAGGGTTAATACATAAGCGGTCCCTGAGAGAGATTAATCTGGTTCAAAGTCCAATACGGCCGAATTCATACAGAATCTTTTATAAGTTGGTGGGGGCCCGTCATCAAAAAGATGCCCAAGATGTCCGTCACATCTGCCACACACGACTTCAATCCGAACCATATTATAGGTCGTGTCTTCCAGATATTGAACGGACGTTTGACGGATAGTCTCAAAAAAGCTAGGCCAGCCACAATCACTGGCAAACTTACTGTCCGACCGGAAGAGCGCATTTCCACATGCAACGCAGTAATATGTTCCGATGCCTTCGTAATTCCAGTATTTCCCTGTGAAGGCTATTTCTGTATCCTTCTTTCTTGAAATGCGGTACACAAAATCCGGCAATACCTTTCTCCACACAGAGTCAGGTAAATCCAACTTTGTCGTATCCGTTCGCGAATAATATGGATTTTGAACAGTTGATGTTTTCTTCGGATCAGAGTCAGTTGTTTTTACCTGCGCACATGAAAGAAACTGAAGGGAGATACCGATGAGAACACAAATAGAATGATGCATGAGACAGATGGGTTTCGAAGAATTTAAATTTATATACTGTAACCTCTAAAAACGATGAAGATTTTTTTATTCCCCTTTAAGGGTTAGGGGCCGTAGGAACAAAATGGTTTTTAGAGTTCTAAGTTTTTTCCAATCCCATTTTATTCAACAATTGATCAAACCGGGGATCAGCTTTTAACTCGTTGAGCATAGGATAACGTACGCAAAAGATCATTCCAAGGCAGGCTATTCCAACACGCTGTTCGTAAGTCCTGTTGAGATAATGAAATGCATTGTCAAAATCCTTGAGGCCTGAATACAGAAAGGCATAATCCATATCCAGTATTAAATGTGGTTCCTGGGCAGCACGTTGACCTAATTTTTCCAGGCAGTCTTTTGCTTTATCCATGTAGCCTGCAGCAGCATATGCATGTCCTAAAGAACTTAAACCTTTCAATGGATGACCAATCAGCTTCTGGTATTTTTCAAGATTTTCAATAGCCTTATCATGGTCACCTAACGCGAGGTAAGTCATCCCTTTTCCTTCATAGGCCGTTCGGAAATTCGGATCCATCTCGATGACCTTGTCATACTCGGCAATAGCTTCATCAAATCGCTTTGCAAAAGAATAAGCTGCTCCGAGATTGACCATCAACGGGAGTGAAAGGGGATCCAATTGTACAGCCTGTTCCAGCTTTTCAATTGCTTTCGGGAATTCGCCCTTGGCTATCAGGAACCAACCATGTACCTGGTTGATGAGTGAAGAATTCAGACTTAAGCTCAATGCTTTATTCAGTGAGACCTCTGCGCTGTCGAAATCCCAGTTATTAAAAAACTTGATCGTCGCCAGGGATAAATGTGACTCCGCGTGATTGGGTTCGAGCTCAATGGCTTTCAGCGTGTAATCTTTTGCTTTTGAAAATGCATCACCTGCTTTCATCATCCCTGTCGACCCCATGTATGAATAACAATAGGAAAGCATGCAATAGGGTGATGCAAAATCAGGATCGATTCGAATCGCTTCTTCAAATGCATGGATCGCTCTCGTAATATCTTCCGGTGTGGATTTATTAAAATGATAACGTCCTTTCAGGAATAGATTATAGGCTTCGATATTTTCAGTGAGCGGTTTGACGATCGGATCAGTTTTGTCGGACAGGTCAAAATTTTCTTTCAACCGTGTGACTATTTTCCTGGAGATTTCATCCTGAACTTCAAATATATCCTCCAGGTCACTATCATAATTTTCTGAGAAGATGTGATAGCCATCCTGCGTATTGATGAGCTGTGCTGTGATACGGATTCGTTTTCCTGATCTTCGCACACTTCCTTCGAGAACAGTTGAAACACCTAACTTTTGCCCCACCTGCCGGAGATCTTCATTTTTTCCTTTGAATGAAAATGAAGAAGTCCTGGCAGACACTTGCAGTCCTTTCACGCGTGTGAGTGCATTGAGGATCTCTTCAGAAATTCCATCGCTGAAATATTCATTCTCCGGATCGGAGCTCATGTTGACAAACGGGAGGACGGCAATACTTTTTTCATTTCCGGCTTTTACATTCAGCTGGGCACTGGAAGGAATGACCAGACCTTCATTGGTGATCGCATAAACTTCGATCTGCCGCTTGACATTTTTAAAACTGAACTTGCCAAGCAAATTCGTTTCAATTTCACTGTGGTTTTTTATTTCATCGTAAATCTTATCAGAAATAAGCACAGCACCCGGAATGGAAGCAGCTTCTATCCGGGAAGCGATATTGACGCAATCACCGTAGACACCCTGGCCATCATAACAAATGTCGCCCGAGTGAATGCCAACACGATGAGGCACCTGTGGTTCTTCGAGTAGAATCTTCTGAACTTCAATCGCACATTTGACACTATCGATGGCGCTATTGAAGATGCTCAATGAGCCATCGCCAAAATATTGAAGGATCTTTCCACGGTATTGGGGCACCAGTTTCTCAAGTGTGCCACGTTGCTTATCGCGAAGGACTTTCGCCTTCTGCTCATCTTCATGCATGAGAGCTGTATAACCCGTCATGTCGGTAAACATGATAGCTGCCAATTGCCTCACTTGTTGGTCGAGACCTGTCCCTTCTACTTTCACCTCACTCATAAAATGAGCATTATTTCTTTATCCGAAAGATACAGATTTTGAAAGGCAGTTGTCTCCCCCATTATCATGGGAGTAAGACGTAGGACTTTAGAGTTAATTGAAAATTTATTACCTAAGATGAATTAAATGATTTCACTTCAGTGTTCATAAATTAAACCGAACAAGTAGAAATTGGAAACTGGCTTCATTTTATCGATTCTC
>JANMVA010000405.1:0-4495 GCA_031392195.1 Saprospiraceae bacterium
ATTCGTAATTCGTGATTCGTCAGTTACTCCAAAGGCGGTTCCACATACTGTTCCACTCTGGGCTTCAAATGATGGCTCATGATCTGTCGCGCACAGGTATTCCATCTGAGAATGGCATCGTCCTGGCCCTGAGGTCTGACGGCTTCAGCCTTCTCATAATGTTCCATGGCTTCTGAGAGCCAGTCAAAGGCCGAATGATGATCACCTGGCCTGCCGCGATGAATACAAGAATTTCCTTGGCGTTCACAGATGAGGCCGGCGTAATACTCCCGGTCATATTCATTATCAAATGAAGAGAGTAGCTGGCGCGCCGAACTGACGTGAGCAGAGGAATATTTGCCAAACTGATCGGTCATGGCCAGGAGCTTGGTCTTAATGGCATCTATGTTGCCCGGATCGACATCCAGGATATCCTGGCAGATACTGTCAGCCAGCTGGGGTTCTTTTAATAGCCTGTAGCGTTCAGCTTTATTTAAAGCTTCATCGACAGCTTCACTGGAGATGGGTTTGAGTTGAAACATACGCGATAGGTTTTTAGGTCTGGGTCCGTTTCATTTGGCCTGCCTTAAATTAATCATTTTTCATCTTTTGTTGTTATACCCTTTATCCCAAAGCCCCGAAAATCAATCAAGGGCTTTTTCCTCGTCCCTTTATTTCGCTTAACTGATTTGATTCATTCATTAATGAAATCTCGTGCCATGAACTATCAAAGATTGCTTTTCGCTACTATTTTACTCATTGGATTTTCACTGCAGACCCGGGCTCAATCGGAAACATCTGTCCGAAAATCATGTCCGGGTTATCCACAGGACGAATTGTGTTGCCAGAAAAATAATGGTTCCTGGGTAAGGGGAGACAGTACAAGTTTCTGCTATCTCAACCTGCTCTCCAGTGCCGTCACCAAATCAGATTGCATGGCCATGGGTGGCTATGCTTATTGGAGAAATGACAGCACGATGATGTGTATTCCAAAAGGAATCTTATTTGTTTCAGGTAAGGTGGTGACATTTGACGAAGCCACTTCAACTCTAACACTCAATACTGAAGGCGACATTTATCACATCTTAACGATCAACCCTCTTGCTATTCCAAAAACTGGTGAGGAAATCGAAGTATACTTTACCGTCGATGGAGATGGTAAGTTGAGAGCAAGCAGTGTGTATCAACAGTCGAGATAACATTATTTCCCAAACACCCGAAACAATTTCTTCAACGGATCATAATATCTGTCCACAACTCTTTCCTTGAGCGGAATGATGGCATTGTCTGTGATGTGAATATCTTCCGGACAAACAGTGGTGCAACACTTTGTAATATTGCACAAGCTGATCCCATCTGTTTGTTTTAATTGTGGAACCCTGTCCTCGACATCCAGTGGATGCATCTCAAGCGCAGCTGTGTAAACTAAAAACCGGGGCCCGATAAATTGCTGGTGCAATGCATGATCACGCAACACATGGCAGACATCCTGGCATAAAAAGCATTCAATGCATTTTCTGAATTCCTGCACCCGTTCAATATCCTCTTGTGCAATGCGCCAGGTGCCATCTGCATCATCAGGTGGGCGGGGCTTGAATTTTTTAATCTTCTTCTTGACTTCGAAATTCCATGATACATCTGTGACCAGGTCTTTGATCAAAGGAAAGGCTTTCATTGGGTGAAGCTTAACCGGTTGTTCCAGCGGGAGATCACTTAACCTGGTCATGCACATCAGTTTTGGACGGCCATTGATCTCTGCCGAGCACGATCCGCATTTTCCGGCTTTGCAATTCCAGCGCACTGCCAGATCATTGGCCTGTTCAGCCTGGATCTTGTGCACTGCATCGAGCACGACCATGCCTTCTGTCGTCTGGGTGCTGTACGATTGATACGATCCACTTCCTGTGGAATCACTACGCCAGATCTCGAATGTTGCTGTTGCCATGATACTTGGATCTTATGATTACTTCATTTCTTCGATGATTTGTTTCAGGTCAGCCCGGATCTCTGTTTGCGATTGCTTGCTGACTTCCATTTCGCCATTGACACCTTTCCGGATGATCGAATTAAATTTTCCAACCTGGTCATTTTTATCGGGATAGTCTTCACGGAAATGAGCTCCTCTGCTTTCCTTTCGTTGTATAGCCGATATGGTCACAGCTTCCGAAACGGTGAGCATGTTCAGTAAATCCATCGCTGTATGCCATCCGTTATTGTATTCTCGATTCCCGATGACCTGCACATTTTTAGCACGTTCATTTAATTTTTGCAATTCGGATTTTGCTTTGAGCAATTCTTCTTCATTGCGTACGATGCCCACAAGGTCCTGCATCATTTCCTGCAGGTCGTATTGAAGTTGATAAGGATTTTCTCCATTTGTTTTTTCAAAGGGCTTCGTCACTGTGTCGACAATTTCCCTGGTGAGTTTTTCATCGATCGTGCCGTATGCATTTTCTTTTGCAAAAAGAGCCGCATACTCACCGGCACGCTTTCCAAAAACAAGCAAATCCGAAAGCGAATTACCACCGAGGCGATTGGCTCCATGCAATCCTGCAGCAACTTCTCCAGCTGCAAATAATCCGGGTACTGTTGACATTTGACTATCTGCATCCACTTTAATGCCACCCATCACATAATGAGTAGTGGGCCCCACTTCCATTGGCTCTTTCGTAATATCGATGTCAGCCAGTTTTTTAAACTGGTCATACATGCTCGGTAGCTTTTTGTGGATGTGGTCCGCAGCATTCGGAAGTTTTTCTTTGATCCATGAGATATCGAGATAAACACCTTTGTGCGGACTGCCTCTGCCTTCCTTGATCTCACGAACAATACATCGTGCAACATGATCTCTGGTCAACAATTCAGGCGGCCTTCTGGCATTTCGATCGCCTTGTGTATACCGCCAACCTTCCTCTTCATTATCCGCTGTTGAATTTTTATAAAGCTCAGGTATATCATTAAACATAAACCGCTTACCATCCTTGTTGCGCAAAACACCACCTTCTCCTCTCACACCCTCTGTCACAAGGATCCCTTGCACACTCGGTGGCCAAACCATGCCTGTTGGATGGAATTGTACAAATTCCATATCCATGAGTTCTGCACCTGCATGATAGGCTAATGATTGACCATCTCCGGTGTATTCCCAACTGTTACTCGTGATCTTGTAGGCACGGCCTATACCGCCCGTTGCAAGTATGATCGCTTTTGACCTGAATATTTTAAATCGTCCTCTTTCACGTTCATATCCCAATGCACCGATGACGCGATCATCATTTTTCAATAATGAAATGATCGTGTGCTCCATGTGCACTTCAATCCCCTGGTGGATTCCATGATCCTGCAATGTCCTGATCATTTCCAATCCGGTGCGATCACCCACGTGTGCGAGTCGTGGATATTTATGTCCGCCAAAATTGCGCTGAAGGATCTTCCCATCTTTTGTCCGGTCAAATAATGCACCCCATGCTTCCAGTTCATGAACCCTTTCAGGTGCTTCCTTTGCATGCAATTCAGCCATCCGCCAGTTGTTGAGATACTGGCCACCACGCATGGTATCCGTAAAATGAACTTTCCAGTTGTCACGCTCATCGACGTTTGATAACGAAGCAGCAATTCCTCCCTCCGCCATCACCGTATGCGCTTTGCCCAACAAGGATTTGCAGATCAAGCCTACTTTGATCCCGTGAGCCGATGCCTCTATCGCTGCACGTAACCCTGCACCACCGGCACCGATGACGAGAACATCGTAGTCAATTGTTTCTGCAGACATGTTTTATTGGGTTATGGTTGGAGGTTGTAAGAAACTAGACTGGTAGTAGGTATTTGGTGTTGGGGTAGTTATAAGTTTATTGTAATTAGTTATGTGATTCCTCATATCGTATACTGATAAATAATCTTAATTATAATTTTCCTAAACCTTTAAACTATTTACGAATCTTGATACCATCAACTTATAACTGGTCCAGTTTCTTACAACCTTCAACCTTAGACTATTCTCATGTCAAACCATATCCCCATAGCACAGAGACGAACATAGATGTCTGAGAACCCCACCCAGAACAAACTCATCCAGGCAAATAACATGTGACGTCGATTGAAGCAGGTGGCGCATTGAAACATTTTTCTCCTGAATGGATTGCCGCTGAGACGATCTTTAATGCCCCCAACAACATGTCGTAAAGAGTGGCATCCAAAGGTGTAGCCACCGAGGAGAATAACATTCACCAGCAAAACCAATGTACCGACCCCGATGCCAAATTCTTTATTTCCATTTGAATTTGTAAACCACAACGCATTCCACACATCATATGAGAGGATGAAAATAAACAGCACAGCGATGTACATGAAATAACGGTGGATGTTTTGCATGATCAATGGAAAAGATCGCTCTCCCGTATATTTTCTTTTCGGTTCTCCGACAGAACAGCTGACAGGGCTTAAGAAGAATGATTTATAATATGCTCCCCGATAATAATAGCAGGTAAGTCTGAAAAGCCCTGGTGCCCATAAGATG
>JANMVA010000415.1:0-5077 GCA_031392195.1 Saprospiraceae bacterium
TAACGCGCACCTGCTACAAGATCCCGCTGTCCTCCAAAATAACCGGAGAAGCTTTCCGTACTGAGAATGTCCCAGATACCATTGATCCCTTTTTTAGTGTATTGATTATTCGTGATGACGATCTGGTCATCCAGGACATAGCCATACGGAAGGCACATCCAATACAAAGCAAAGGCCAGGAGGGGAATGATTATAGCTTCCTTCCAGTGTCTTTTCCAAAAACCACCTTTAAAGTCGAGGTTGGCAAAAGAGATCTTTTTGGCTTTTGGTTTGCCTGTTACTTTCTTAATTGGTGTTTTCGCCATGGCGGATAAAGATAATCGGCTTATCAGTTTTACAAAATCTTCCCTGTTATTTACGGTTCACGATTCACGGCTCACGAAACCATATGCACTTTCATCTACTCCTTCCAGGTCTTCCAGTCAGTGGGGGCAAGCCCCACTTCTACACAGATCCTCCTAACCTAAACACATATGATATTAATGACTAGATGACGACAATCAATCTCTTTGATTTATCTATAAGATCCTGTATCTTTCAAATACATTAAGCCCACATCATTGAGCCCTAAAGCAATTCCCATTTTGCTTTGGGCATTTTTTGGTTGCTTCTCCTCACCAGCTTATGCCCAGGTTAACCTGAAGACAGGTTATAACTTTTCCATTTTGTCAACCGATGGACTGGATGAATTGATCGCTTCGATTAATGACTCGCGATCCTACGAAGATCCCTTCTCTTCCATTAAATGGCTGCATGGTTTAGAGGCAGGATTAAGATGGAAAGGTGGCCCCAGTGCATTAGAGATTACTTATCAGGCGTCGTATAAATCAACAAAAGCGTCTGGCCTGAATGGCACCGAGCCTTATGATGATGTCTTCAAATTGTTTTTACACAGCGCTGCTATAGGTTATCAGTATGCTGACGGGTTATTTGGTTTCGGAACTGATGTGCAGTACCAGTATTACAGGACAAAATTTACCAGCGGACTTGATGCTCGCACGTTTTTATACGAACAAAAAATGCCTGCGCTGAAATTTTATCTCATGCTGACATTGAGAGGAGGCAAAGGGGTGGATATGGCTGTCCAACCCTATTATGTGTTGCCATTCAAGGAATATGATCTCGAAACTCTTGCACAGGATTTGCAGGCAGAAGCCTCATCGAACAGGAAGTTGTCCCGGTTTGGTGTGACAATTTTGTTTTATAACGGGAAAAAATAAATGCGAAAGAATATTTAGTCCCATCCTATTTAATAGAAAAATTTCCCTTACTTTTTGTGCCCGGCATCACCAGTTATGAAATGAAAACCAGGAAAACAAATCTCTATGAGATCGCGATTACGATGATCCCATTAGTCGGGCCTGTCCTCGCCCGGCAGCTAATCAATTATTGTGGTAGCATCGAAGCAGTCTTCACTGAACAAAAACGTATTCTCAAATCTATACCCGGAATCGGCGAAGAAATTGCCTCCCAGGTGATGAAGGCAAAAGATGCATTAGCAGCAGCTGAAGAAGAACTACTTCTGATGGAGAAACACAACATTCAATATGTGTTTTTTCACGACGAGACTTATCCTTCAAGGTTGTTGCATATTCCTGATGCTCCTCTTCTATTGTATACGAAAGGAAATGTCAATCTCAATCCGGAAAGAAGCATTGCTATCGTTGGAACGCGGAAGCCGACCATATATGGTAAAGCGGCGACAGAAGAAATTGTAGACGCCCTCGCTACATATGATGTCACTGTCTTCAGTGGACTGGCGTATGGTATCGATATCACTGCTCATCGGCACAGCCTGAAATGTGATGTCCCAACCATCGGTGTGATGGGAAGTGGTATGGGAAATATTTATCCCGATGGCCACAATGGTGTTGCACACAAAATGATGGACAAGGGCGGCATCATCACCGAATTCAACTTTAACACCGGGCCGGATGCCGTCAACTTTCCGATGAGAAACAGGATCGTCGCCGGGATTTGTGATGTATTAATTGTAATTGAATCCGGCATAAAAGGCGGATCGATGATTACTGCAGCACTGGCAAATGATTACAATAAAGATGTAGCAGCAATCCCAGGCCGAAAAATTGATAAGAGCTCCGCGGGTTGTAATCACCTGATCAAAAACCAGCAGGCTCACCTTGTGGAATCAGGTGAAGACATCATCAGCCTGATGTCCTGGAACCAGAAAACGAAGCAACAATCCTTTCAGACAGACCTGTTTGGGGAAATGGAGCCAGGCGAACAGAAAATTTACAGTCTGATCGTCAACAGTGGCGAAAAAGATATTGATACCTTAGCCTATGAATCTAAATCTACACCAGGTGAACTTGCAGCGGTCTTACTTACTCTTGAATTTAAAGGTGCCATCAAATCCCTGCCGGGGAAAAAATATGCTGCCATGGGTTAATCGCAACCCAATATTGCTGTTGATCATCCTGCTGATCGGATTCAGTGCATGTGATACCACTAAACAAACTGCCGGCACTTCGACCAGCATTGATCCACCAACATTAATCAAACCCAAAAATGTCATCTTCCTGATTGGTGATGGAATGGGACTACCTCAGATCACCGGCGCGATGTACATGAACAATAATTACACGGTATTCGAGCGATTCAAGAATATTGGTTTTCACAAATCACATTCATCAGATAATCTCGTAACGGATAGTGCAGCTGGGGCTACATCGTTTGCTTCCGGAGTGAAGACTTATAACGGAGCGATCGGTGTCAATGCTCAGAAACAATCTGTCCCCACCATCCTTGAAATGGCTGAGAAAAAAGGATGGGCCACAGGAATGGTTGCAACCAGTTCGATCACACATGCTACACCGGCAGCCTATATCGCTCACGTGCCAGGAAGAGAGGACAAAGAAGCCATTGCTCTTGCATTTCTCGACACACCCATTGATATTTTTATTGGTGGCGGAAAAGATGCATTTTCACGCCGTGCTGATCAGCGTGATTTAGTTGCTGAACTGCAAGCGAAAGGATATGAGATATCAGATTTCTTCTCCACTGATATTGACCAGCTAAAAATCAATACTGTAAAAAACGTTGGCTACTTCACTGCGAATGGAGAACCATTGCCTGTGCGTGAGGGAAGGGATTATTTTCCGGCAGCAACAGATAAAGCACTTGATTTTTTAAAGGACAGATCGCCAAATGGTTTTTTCCTCATGATCGAAGGATCTCAAATCGACTGGGGCGGTCATTCCAATGATGGCAACTATGTCGTGACAGAAGTATTAGAATTTGAAAAGATCGTTGCACAGGCACTTGATTTCGCCGAGCGAGAGGGCAATACACTTGTTGTTGTTACTGCAGATCACGAGACCGGTGGCTTCGCCGTCAATCCCGGTTCTAAATTGGGCCGTATCGAAGTTGCCTTTACAACGAAGAGTCATACAGCATTGATGATCCCTGTTTTTGCAGCAGGACCAGGGTCGGAATTGTTCAGAGGGATTTATGAGAATACGGAGATCTTTTTTAAGATGAAGAATCTGATGAACCTGTAAGGCATAGGGCATGGAGCATGTCGAAGCGCAGCGAAGATCCCGCCTTTGCTTCAGCAATGATGCGGGAGGGCATGGAGAAGATAATCAGCGCAAATCTGTGTAATCAGCGGCTTTAAAAGCAGAGGGCATGGAGAAAGTTGCTCAGCGAATCAGTGAAATCAGCGGCTTTAAAAGGAAGTGTCAGGAGAAAATTATTAGCGTCAATTAGCGTAATTAGCGGCTTATTTTAAAGTATGTCATCTCTTCGACCCTCTTTCTTTCGTCATATTGCACAAACTTCCAACGAACCGGATGGATTCGAAGTAAGTCGGGGTGAAGGGATCTATTTATATGACCAGGATGGAATTCCCTTCATCGATTGCATCTCAGGCATTGCTGTTTCTTCTCTCGGCCATGGTCATCCAAGGATCATCGATGCCATTAAAAAACAACTGGATCTGCATCTGCACACACAAGTGTATGGAGAGCATATCACAGCTCCACAAGTAAAGCTCGCTGAGCGTTTAGCAGAACTACTTCCTGAGAATTTAAACACAACATATTTTACAAACTCGGGTGCAGAAGCTGTGGAAGGTGCATTGAAGCTGGCGAGAAAATATACAGGTCGTTATGAAATCGTCGCATGTCGAAATGCATATCATGGCAGCACAGCCGGTGCCGAAAGTCTCCGCAGTGATGAGCATCATACTCAATCGATTCGTCCCTTAGTTCCGGGGGTGAGGCATATTGATTTCAATGCCATCGAGGATTTAGAAAAAATAAACCATCACACTGCAGCTGTCATCATTGAGCCAATACAGGGAGAAGCAGGTGCCATCGTTCCCGATCAGGGATATCTCAGTGCAATAAAGAAAAGATGTGAAGAAACAGGTGCCTTGATGATCCTGGATGAGATCCAGACCGGCATGGGAAGGACAGGTACGATGTGGGCCTTCGAACAGGAAAATGTCATACCGGATATTTTATTGCTTGCTAAAGCATTCGGAGGTGGATTGCCGCTGGGTGCTTTTATCTCAAGTAATGAAATCATGAAAGTGCTATCGCATGATCCGCCGCTTGGTCACCTGACAACATTTGGTGGCAATGCATTGAGTAGCGTAGCAAGTCTCGAAGCCATCAATATTATTGTCGACGAAGAATTGCACACAAAAGCAATTGAAAAAGGAAATCAGATCCGCAATACATTAAAAGATCACCCGTCGATCAGCGAAGTCAGAGGAAGAGGATTAATGATGGCGATCGAACTAAAAAATCCCGATCAGCTTGGTCCGGCTGTCAAAGCATGTAGACAAGAAGGATTACTGGTGGATTGGTTTTTGTTTAATAACCGGTCGATCCGGTTGGCTCCGCCGTTGGTAATTAGCGAAGAGGAGATTGTGGATGTTTGTGAGAAGATTGGAAGGGCACTTGATCAACTATAGTTCCTTCCTCAACCTCGCCACAGGAATATTGAGCTGCTCCCTATATTTGGCGACGGTGCGACGTGCGATGCTGTAGCCTTTTTCTTCCAGCATCTGCCTGAGCTTTTCATCTGAGAGTGGTTTGCGCTTGCTCTC
>JANMVA010000474.1:0-4998 GCA_031392195.1 Saprospiraceae bacterium
GTGAATCACTATCCGGTATAAACTGCCCTTCACAGCAACCTGAATCTGAATTTCCGAACGAAATAAAACCATTCTGAGAAATATAACAGCTCGTATAATCTGTGCCAAAGAAATTAAAAACAAAATTTGAGTCGAAGTTTACCAGGTATACCTCGTCTTCGGGAATAAGGACATAGTAGGGACTATTGTAATCGTAAACAATACTTGTCTCCGTGTCGACCAGGTATGTTGGACTATTATCAGGAGTAAAGATCACCACGTCATTATCACCATTATCGATCGACCATGTGTCATTATAATTTCTACCGGGTACGGTTACAGCTATGGTTCCATCGATATTTTCAACCCCCTGGGTTGCAGTCCATCCCTGGCATATTCCACCATACCACTGTTGTGAGTGGATCTCAATGACATTAGTGGTTTCATAAAGCTTGACCTGGCCATAATAACTACTGTCACATGGATTACGGAGATCCAGTGTTATTACAAATTTTCTATTTGGAGCAGAGCCAAACACTTCATAGTGAGCGTTGGCATCATCCATATTGGACCAGGCAACAGCAATAAGATTATTTGGATCTGCCGGATCAGGTAATTCCTGTCCACAACAATCGGTGCCATCAATGGAGCCAAACTGGATAAATCCGTCACCCCCTACATAGCATTCAGTATACGAGTTGCCAAAAAATGTAAAAGTGAAAGGAAGATCAACCTGCGTTTGATTATCTCCGGATATCCCGAATACAACTTCGTTGCCGCCAATTTCAATCTCATAGTTACCCGTCTGGGACAGGCTATACGATTGAGCAAAAGTTACTGCCGGCATGACAGTCGATATCAGAAGCAATGTTCTAATAAAGAGGGTGGGCGTTTTGCAATTTACGACTTGCATATTCTGATTACCATTTTGGCCGGCTCGATAGTCTCCGCCATGATTCAATGGATCAAAATTCAAAATACAGGCAGGCCTGATCAATAACACATATGCTGTATTTTGATTGAAATACAGCATATGCGTTATTCCTAACCTAATCGCTATCATCTTTATTTGCCATGGATTTAGGGTCAGCCCCTGTCGAATTGCTATATTGTCATGACTTATATTTCACACGCGGAACATCAGGTTATGGAGAAGGCTGTTACAGGTTTGATCAGGGTCGCCCTTGTCGATGACAATAAGAGCACGGTAGCTTCACTCAACAGCTTTCTCGCCTACTCTCCCAAAACAAGAGTTGTCTTTACGGCCAAGTCCGGTCAAGATTTTCTGGAAAAAATTAAGAACACACCACATGCCGATTTCCCGGACGTGGTCATCATGGACGTCAACATGCCGGGAATGAGTGGCATCGAGACAGTATTACATGCAAAGGCACTGTATCCCGCGGTCAAATTTCTGATGCTGACAGTGTTCGATGATGACGACACATTGTTTGAAGCCATCAGGGCAGGAGCAAGCGGATACCTGCTCAAAGATGAACGCACAGCAAACATCATCGCGCATATTGAAAATTTAATGGAAGAAGGCAGTGTGCCGATGAGTCCACGTATCGCGCGTAAAACGCTCGATTTGCTGGCCACTTCTTCAAAACCCATTCCCGGTACCCGGATTGTTCAACTGGAAGACTTGTCCGCGCGAGAGAAGGATGTGCTCTATCTCCTCGTCGATGGGCTTGAGTACAGGGACATCGGTGAAAAACTTCACATCAGCCCGCATACGGTGCGCAAGCACATCTCCAATATTTACGAAAAACTACACATCTCCTCAAAAGCCCAGGCTATCCGACTTATGCAAGGAACCAGACCAGCACCCGTCACATCCACAATGACAAAACACAAGATCCTCCTCGTGGATGATCATCAAATCATCCTGGATAGTTTGTCCATGATGATGGGCACCATACCGGATATGCAGGTAGCAGGAAAAATAAATGATCCCCGTGCTGTCGATGAATTCCTGAAAGAAAATGAAGTTGAGCTGATGATCACAGATATCAGCATGCCTCACATGGATGGCTTGCAACTGGCTGCAATGGTACGCGAAAATCATCCCCTGGTCCGCATACTTATCCTTACTGTATCTGAATCTGAAGAGCAGGTAAAGGAAGCACAACGACTGGGTGTCGAAGGCTATATACTCAAGAAAGCCAGTAAAGATGAATTGAGCAACGCTGTCCGCACAATTATGTCAGGCAACCCTTTTTACAGCACCACGATCAGTCATTATCTCTGAAGGCAGCTATTCGATTTAACCAGTGAGCTCTGGTTGTTGTAGCGAAAACGGAATGCGGATCTGAATGATCGTTCCTTTTCCGTTATGATTCGAAACATCCATCCGGCCATTCACGGATTGGATCCTTGAAGAAAGATTTTTTAACCCGGTGCCTCCATGTACAAGGTCCGGATTGAACCCCCGGCCATCATCTTCCACCCGGATAGAAACCATTTGCGGATCGAAACTCAACACAACGGAAGCATTGCGGCAGTCTGCATGCTTGATGATGTTATTGATCAGTTCCATGACCATGGCATAACACTGGAGCTTCAGTGAATTATCCAATCCCGGATCTTCTCCTTCCACGCGGAATGAAAAACTGATTTTTTGATTTTGATTGAGATTCTGGACCAACTGGCTGATGATGGTGCTCAGGTTTTTTGTTTCAATATCCTTCGGCACCAGGTTGTGGGAAATAAACCGGACATCTTCATAAATATCGGACATGGTATCCACCAGTTGCGCAATGACATTTTGTTCTTCTGCTGTTTTATCCGGTGTGTTAATCGTTTCCAGCACCCATTTAGCCGCTGCAATTTTTGCATTGATATTGTCATGCAATTCGATGGCCATGCGCTTTCGTTCGATATTCTGTCCTTCTGTCAGCGCCATTTTGATCTCATTATTTTTTTCGGACAACGCTTTGTTCTGCCGGATCAGCTTTTTATTCGTTCGCTGATAATAAAGTAAAAACATGAAGCCCCCGATCAATAAAGCACCGAGGACATATAAGATCAATTGAAGGAAGCGGGATTTGAGTTGTTGTATTTGCAGGTCTTTTTTACCGGATTCGTATGCAGCTTCAAGCTCGTGATAGCGGGACTGCACTTCAAACCTGGAGAGGCTGTCTTCAATCTCTTTCAGGTCTTCAAAATGGACCAGTGCATTTTTGAAGTCACCGGCAAGCTTATAGGTGTAGGCGGTCGTGCGCTGTGCACGAGCTTCCATTTCAATCCAGTTGGTCTGGCGTGCATAATCCAATCCGAGCAGCCGGTATTTTATCGCCTCATTATAGTTTTGTTCTTCATCGTACCAGTCTGCCATGTCGCCGTATACTGCAAAGATGACGGAATGCAGGTTATTGGCCTTGGCGATATCCAGAGCGAGATTTCTGTATTCGATTGCTTTCTCTTCCTGGCCCAGTCGGAGATAACAACCGGCAAGACAATGGGCATTATCGGCTTTGATCATGATGCTCCTGACCTGGGGTAAAAGTTTTTCGACTTCCAGGTAATAGTCAAGTGCTTTTTCAAAATCCTGGTTTCCATAGCTGGAATAAAAATATTTATCTCCATACCAATCGATTATCCAGGCGAGGTAATTTTTATTGTCCAGTTTTTCTGCCAGCGGCCTGATCTGATCAAGCGTTTTCTGGCATTCATCCACCATGTTATTATTATTCAGGACAAAGGCCTTCAAAATATAAGCATAGGCTAATAATTCGGTTTGATCACCATTCGCTTCGAGTGATTTGATTGCCCGGGAATACTGATCAAGGGCTTCCTGAAATTCACCCCGGCGATCATGATATTTTCCCCTGGCCCGGTGGAGCAAACCTTCTGTTTTATTCCATTTCGAAACAGGCAGCATTTTCTCAATGGAATCAATGTAGGTCCGGGCCAGCGAGTCCTTTTGCCCGCTATATGCTTCTGCCAGGTAATTATATTGGTATACAAGGGCTGAGTCCTTGGCTAAAGAAGCCGGCCGGGAATGGATTTCTTTCAGCGAACTGATGACATTTTCCATACTCTGCCCGGTCAATGAATGGGTAAAGACAGGCAGGATAAGGGTCAACAAGAGGTGGCGAATCGAAAGGGTCATGCTGAATCCAAAGTTAAACAAGGCGATGAATTGTATAGAGGTCCGGGGGTGGCCCGGCCCCCTCTTTGTCCCAAATTATCCCATATTTGCAAGTCAAACCGCAGAAAATGAAAACAGAACCTTATTACTCTGTCCGCAATTCAAAGATCCATGGCAGGGGCGTCTTCGCCAAACGGCCGATCCGGAAAGGCACGAAAATCATCGAATACACAGGCAAAATTGTCTCCCGCGAGGAAGCTGATGAGATCGGTGCCAAGACAGTCGACGGCCACACCCATACGATGCTCTTCACGATCGATGATGACCGCGTGATCGATGGTAATGTCGGAGGCGATGCTCGCTATATCAACCACAGCTGCGATCCGAATAGTGAGGCTGTCCAGTATGACGACCGGATCTACATCGAGGCATTAGGCTCCATCAAAAAAGGCGAGGAAATCACCTATGATTATCACCTCGAAGTCCCCGGCAAAATCACCGACAAAGTCAAAAAGGAATACGAATGTTTCTGCGGTTCACCCAAATGCAGAGGTACACAAATCGCAAAATCCATTCTCGACAAACTAGCGAAGAAAGAAGCCAAACAAAAAGCGAAGAAAGATAAAAAGGCAGCTGAGAAGGCAGCCAAGGCCAAAGCAAAGGAAGATAAAAAGAGTAAAAAATTAATGGCCAAAAACAACGGCTCTCCCTTACCGAAGAAGAAAAAGAAAGACAAGAAAAACAAGGCGAAGGCGAAGGCTAAAAAAGGCTAAGGCTAAGGCGGAGGCGAAGGAAAGTATCCGCAAATCTTTGTTTTGCAAAAATATTCAGCATAATGTTCAGCATAATGTTAAGCGTAGGTTGACCTATGTTTGAGTGTCAGCAAAGCTGCGCTTTGCCCAGGCAAATCTCCTGTGTTCATATTT
>JANMVA010000494.1:0-9733 GCA_031392195.1 Saprospiraceae bacterium
ACTTTGCCCGCATCGTAGAAGAGCGCCATGTCGAGGAAGCGCGCCGGTGTCCAGCGCAGTTCGGCGGTCATCGCCATGCGATGACGGTCGCGGAAGCGGAAGTCCGGGAACCCGCGCAGGGTCTCGCCTCCGCCGACGGAGGGCAGCATGAAGAACGGGATGTTCTTGTCGTCGTCGATGTAGGTCAGGGTGGTAAGTAAAATAACTTTGCAAACCGTGTTCATCCTTCAATCCTTTTTCTAGAATCAACTGCTGGCAATAGGGTGAACGTTTCCAGGCTTCTTTCGGGCATTCATCACCGCCGATATGGATATAGCTGGAAGGGAATAACCCGATCACTTCATCCAATACATCCTCCAAAAAATGGAATGTATATTCTGTTGGGCAAAATACATCTTCGTATACACCCCAGGCTTGTTGCACTTGTTTGCCTGTATTGGGACCTGCCCAAAATTTTACGCCATCAGCCGGTTTGGTAGGCTCGTCAGGAAAACAACTTAGCTGCGGATAAGCTGCAATGGCTGCTGAAGAGTGGCCAGGCATTTCAATTTCCGGGATAACCGTGATATACCGGTCAGCAGCATATTGTACAATGTCTTTAATCTGCTGTTGAGTATAATATCCGCAATCTGGCTTCGCATCATTGCCATTGCCCGGATGATTTCCGGTAATCGTACCATTGCGACACCCGCCTGTTTTTGCCAGTAGCGGATATTTTTTTATTTCAATACGCCAACCCTGATCTTCAGTGAGGTGCCAATGAAATTTATTTATTTTATGGAGGGCCAGAAAGTCAATATACTTTTTGACATAATCAACATCAAAAAAGTGCCGGCACACATCCAGCATCATGCCTCTGTAAGCAAAACGCGGGGCATCCGTTACCTGTATATAAGGAATCGATAATGATGTTGATGCTGTCACAGGCAATAGCTGGATTAGCGTTTGGATCCCGTAGAAGACGCCTTCTGCATCATCGCCTTCTATCGTAATTCCATTTTTATTTACGATCAGCAGGTAAGCCCCTGGTATTTCGTTTTCCTTATTTTTATGATTAAGCAGCACATGTGCTTCGTTGGGATGAGACACTGTAGCCAGCGAAAAACCATAATATGCTTTGAGGTAATCATTCATAAAATTTACCGACGCCATAGCACTCTTGTCAGCAACGAAAATTTTGATTGACGGTGTAAGTTCAAAATACCCCGGGCTCAGTTGCATGGATAGCGGTTGAGGAATAATACTTACCTGCGCCATCAACAACTTATCCTTCTTATCCTGTATCTGTTGATGGGCTTCCGGGTTCTCACGGGAGAGGGTGTATTCCTGTCCGTATGAAAGGCTGTTAATCAGAAAACTAAAACCTATGAGTAGTAAGGACTTTGCCATAGTGGAAAAGATAAGTAAATGATACAAAATAGAAATACATTCTTTATGAGACCGGGCCTTAGGGTGGTTGGCATCCTCAAATTTCGGAAAATTGCCAGGAATACGGAAAGAGGCTCAGCAACAGTCAGCAGCAAAAAAGCATAGGGCATAGAGCAGAGAGCATAGGGAAAAAATGTTAGTGCCAATCACCTCATCACTCCATCACCAAATCACCAAATTAAATTTACCTCAGCAATGTCACATCTCCCACCAGCCTGACATCCTGGTCATCTGATAATTTCACCCTCGCGAAATAAACAAACACACCTGGATTCATTGTTTTATCCCTGAACGTTCCGTCCCATCCTTCAAATGCATCAAGGTCTATGTCATCAATGTGAAACACCATTTCGCCCCAGCGATCCATGATAGTCAGTTCATAGACATACACATCAGGCAGGCGGCTAAAGAATGTAAAACGGTCGTTGATGTTGTCACCATTGGGTGAGAATACATTTGGTGCATAGATCTGATCAAAGATGGTGCTGTCCTCCCTGACTTTGATGATGATCTTAGTTTCCAGCATATAGACACAACTATCTGCATCGGTGATCTGAATGGTGATCGTTGTATCTGATAGAGGATATGCTAATGAAGTAGGACATGTCGCGCAGCTTAAAATATCGATTGTAGACCAATCGAAATTCAAACCACTAACTCCAATATCTCCAGAAACGATGATCTCAACACTGTCTCCGGTATTGATTTCATATAAGCCGGGAACATCAAAATGCAATGGAACTGAGCCTGCCACAAGAATCGTGTCTGTTGCGAAACAGCCATTTATATCCGAGACTGAAACTATATATATACCATCATCAAGACTTGTTGCCAATGAATCTGTCAGAATGGATGTACTCCAATCATATTGATAAGGACCTATACCTTCAATTGTCAAAACAATCGACCCAAGGTCAATACAGTTCCAATCTACCACTGATTGAATAAGAGGATTTAATGTTGTGCTCACATATACATCGAGTGTGCTGTCGCATCCCGTGCTGCCATCAGTGAGCTGGTAAGAATAAACTCCCGCATTACTGATCCACTGGCCTTCTATAAAGAGTGAATCACCTTCACACATTTCTTCCTGCTGAATAATAAATACATCCGAACAACTGGTTACTATCAGAAAATCATATACAGCCATTCCGCAGACACTATCCGGAATGATATCAGTGCCATACACGATTGAATATCCCGGAGGCAATAATGTGCTGTCGATTGAAATAAAATAAAAACGCGACGGATAATTTCCATTTACATATCCGTTGGCATCTGTTATGCCTATAAAAGGCGATTGACTAATTCCGGCATCGACTACAATCGTAATTCCACTGATGACGGTATCAGCCGGTGAGACAATTCCATTCTGATCCACATCCACCCACACTGTTGTTCCTACTTCAAGCGAATCGGGCCAAGTGATATGAACATTGAATACAGAATCACAACCTGTTGTGCTGGCTACATGCATGACGTATGCACCCGTATCGGTCCATATACTGTCGCCAAGAATAAATTCTGCACCCGGACAATTTTCAAAATAAAGATCAGGGCCTGTAACAAAGCAATTCATGTCGAGCAATAATGAAACAACCACCGAATCGTCACAAGTCAATATTTGTGCCTGCATGCTGTCGATGATTATTTTCCATTCGGAGGAAAGCAGGTCCGGATCGAAGTGAGCAGTGTATGTTGCCGACGGATAATCTTTAAATACAAATTCACCGCCGGATAATGTAGTTGAAGAGCCTTCGTGAAGACCATCATCAGAAATGATCACAACAGGCATACCGGGAAGTATTACATCTGCGGCGGTGATGATGCCATCATGATCCACATCGAGATAAGTCACAACCGTCACCGAACCCACACCGGTATATAATGCAATATCCAAGGGATCAGAAGTTGCGACACAACCATTGGCCGTTGTCACTTCGATCGTATAGGATCCATCATCAGTGAGGATGAAATCATCGGGCCAAGCAGTACCGGATTGAAAAGGGTTTCCATTTTGGAAAATACTCCACGATGTGACATTATTGATTGGTGGCAGACAAACGGTGAGCGGATCGCATTTGAGGTGGCATCCACCAGGGATTTGATCAACAGGTGCTGCGGGTTTGATCCTGATGGCCGTGCTTGTACTACTGCATCCATTTATACTCACTGCTTTGACTGTATAATCGCCTGCAGATTTTGTAATTATACTTTCGCCTGTTTGTCCATCAGACCAATGGTATTGAATACCGGATTCCGGATTAGTGACTTGTAACTCATTGTCATTCGCGCTACAGCCGGGGCCACTGACCAGGCTTATTAATGGCACAGCAGGCAATGAAAAAATTTCTACATCAAAAAATACAGTGTCAGAAATACATCCTGTGTTATTATAGAATCCTAAAGCCCAAAACTGGTGATCCCCGGGCAACGGAAGATTTGCCCCTTCAGGAGTAAAAACGAGACTTGGATCGCCGATTAAATTTTGCCAATAAAAAATAATATTTCCTGCTGCAAAAACCTGGAGTTCGAATGAAGTGCCATAACACATCTGCAAAGAAGTCTCCCATGTGCCATATTCACCAGGCCCAAATATCTCACGGCCTTTAATAATCATTTCAGGCTGGGGTGATACTGACACAAAGACCGGAGGTGGCGCATACGTGCAATGGTATTGATCCTGAATGAATACATTGTATTGGTTGCTTTCACTTGTAGAAATCATCTCAGTGGTTTCGGAAGTATTCCATAACCAGCTCAATCCACCAGAGGGAGATGTCAATGTAGCTGTGTCTCCAAAACATATAGGCGTAGTCGGATCAACTGTAACTGTTCCTGATAATGTATTAGCCCGAACATCAATTGGAAATATTTTCTGACTACTGCATCCAAAAACATCCATAGCCGAAACGGATGTTGAATAAATACCGGGAAGATTGAATGTATGATAGGGAGAAGCATCAGTCGATCCGTTTTCAATTCCACTCGAAGGATCACCAAAGGCCCAATTGATTTCAAATAATTCACCGGGCAAATCAAATCGCAAAGCTTCTTTTTCACAAAACACAGCATCAAATGTTGGACTTAATGGTGGTCCCGAAGAGATATTGACAGACTTCACCATCGTAACAGAACACCCGCTTGCAAGTGTTGCTCTGAATTGAACATCATAATCACCGGCTAAAGAAAAAATATGTGTTGGATCCTGAACGGAAGATGAATTGTCAACTCCACTGGCAGGATCATCAAAATTCCAGCTCCATGAAACAATGGACTCATCCGGAAGAAATGTTGTCAGATCTTCAAATGTGATCATCGCACCCGCGCATTGTCCTTGAAAACCAAAATCAGGTATCGCCCTGATCGTATCCATCAGTTCCTGAAAATGTCCGCATATCCCCGGCAAATAAGTGTGCCCATCGATCAACCCTGTCATGGTGATCAGGTAATATCCCGGATAAGTGTAATTGTATTGGAGTATATCCGCTTCAACAATCGCAATACCTCCGAGACTTACACTTTCAATAGACCACCTCGACTGGTCGGGAATGATATCAGGCCACATGGGAGTGTATGTTCTCGAACGGCAATCAGTACCGGAAGTGACGATGTCGAAATCCTGTGGTATATATGCGCAACCCGGAAGAAAACAACCCGGAGGCAAGATGCAATCAGCAGGTATGCAGCAATCAAGGAACGTGATCTGATCTGAAATCGATTTACATCCGTATTGATTGGTGACTTCAGCATGATAGGTTCCAAAATCTGTGACATGCCATGTAGCACTTCCGCCGCCGATAGCTACATTGTCCTTAAACCAATTGAAGACGTAATCTGTGCCATCTGTATTGACAACAATCTTAACTCCTGCAGGTATGGATCCGCAATAAACTGTTGGATAAGCTGTAGAAATATTAATCGATGGAACTGGTAATGAAAGAATTTCAAATAAACTTTTATCAGAACATCCTTTGGTGTCTACAAGTGAAACAGCGTAATGACCAGGAGACAAAGAGATGTCACCGGAAGTGCCAATGATGTTATTGTTTTCATCTAACCATGTATGTGGAAGCGATGGATTGCCGGTGGTGATCAATGCGGATTCATTTCCGCACACGGATGAGGGCCCAACGACATTGACTGCCGGTAATGAATGAACATCCACTATCTGATCAAATACAAATCCGCATAGCTGAAGTCGTAAAGTGGCCGGTCCGGATTGTGTCCAGTAAACCTCCACATTGTTTTGATCAGATTTTCTAATTTCTGCATGATCAGTTGGTAATACTTCCCATTTATAATCAGCACCATTGATCAATGCGAATGAAAACAAATCCACATCATTGACACATGCTTCAGACGCACCCTGGATCGTATGTGATGCGGCTGTATGTAAGGTGATGGTGAGCGGATCAGATACACATGCGGCATATTGAATATCGACGTGGTAGGCAGATACTATATAGGGTGGCAGAGAACCAAATGTATAGTTGCACGTATTTCCTTCGTAAAAATAAGTAGCTGTGCCATCAGTAATGCCCCAAAATGTATTGTATGGTCCTGATTCATCGACTGTAAAACCATAAGTTTGACCGGCGCATATCAGGGTATCTCCCAGTATCCCATCCGGCGGCGTGGGTAATGCAATGACGCGGATCTTATGACGCAATTCAGAAATACAATACATCGGTGACAGATTAGTAGCCACCCATTCGTAATCACCCGGAGGATACGAAAATGTATGTGTAATTGTGTTTGAAAGTCCGGGTTGAGTGAACACAATCTGACCTTGTTCATTTTCTATATGCCATTGAACAGGCACATTTACAATATTAAGATGCAATGCCGCAATGGTTGCCTCACCATTCTCACACACCTCTGAATCACCTGTCAGTTCAAAGTCCGGTGAAATCGATACCGCTAACGTATCCTTACCACCACATTCCAGGAAACAATTATTGTATTCGACAGTGACGGATGTAAATTTTTGACTGTTGATATTTTCAACATACCACTGAACTACAATGGAATTGGAATTCTGTCCGCTTAATATCGTTCCATGGCTACCTAAATCCCAGGTATAGTGTGTGCCGGGGAAATAGGGAACTGTATAAACTTCTGCATTCCCGCTGCACACCATTTCTTTTCCAGTGATTGGCCCATCCGGCGAAATGACCGGTATACGGAAAATAGTGGCCACAGGACAAGATGCAGAGTTGCAATTATCAACTGACAATTCAATTACACCTTCCGGACCATTGTGCCATATGATCTCGATAAAATCATCACTGACACCACCTCCGTTTACGATTGTCCCATTTCCGGAAACTGTCCAATAAAAAACATTGCATTCATCGGAACTTGCTGTATACCGTTGACGTGATCCGGGGCATACAGAATTGACACAATCCAGGGTCGGAGCAGGAGCAGCCAATACACGAACAATGATTTGTTTGCTGTCATTGCATTCGCATATGCTTTCTGCATGAAGTATGGCTGTATACAGACCCGGATCTTTGTAAGCATGTGTTGCATTAAAGCTTTCACTTTCATTTCCATCGCCAAAATCCCACGAATAGGATAGTGCATTAAAGGATTCATTTTCAAAAATGATTTCCTGGTTTTGGCAGACAATTACAGTATCATTCACTGAAGCGGGAAACGAAGAGAAATCTGCAAATGGTTTAGGCAGAATTTCAAAGCAAAGCCTTACATCACATTGTCCCGGATACACCACTACCACGTCTGCATCGCCACCATTGCCCCAGGTAATTTCAAGACCTTCACTGATGTATTGATATGATTCCGCTCCATAGACTTCAAAATTCGCATTTGTATTGACTTCGATAATTGACTTGCTCCCGGCACATACCTTATAGCAATCACTGACCAGGTTTAATTCATAGCAACCTACCACCTCCGGCTTTACGGATTGCCCATAGACCTGGATCAACATGGTATCGCGCAATACCTCACCGTTAACTGAGACAGATGATGCGAATAATGTATATGTGCCTGGTGCCGGAAACTGGATATTTACATTATATAAAGTACCAGACAGTATCTGGCCATCGGAAGGGGATAAAAACCATTCAGTCTCTGTAATCTGAGCGTCGGTCTCAAGCCCATATTCATGCCAACCACAAAGATCCTGGATCAACTGAGGACCATAAATCTGATAGAAACTTTGAGCAGATACAACGCACAGGCTAAGTCCCATGATCATAATGACAAAGCAGGCGCGGAGTGTAAGGAGGAGCTTATGGGGCATTGGATTAAAGATATAAAACCCTAGATGCCGGGAAGCCTCCCAACGCTGCACCGGCCTGTTACAGAATGAAGTAGAATGGTCTCTGCCAGTCTTTTTTATAATTTCACCTTTGAAGCATTACATCCATGTCTACCCGCCAACTAGCCGCAATTATGTTTACCGATATGGTCGGCTATACTGCGCTCATGCAGGAAAGCGAGCATACTGCCCTGGACAGGCGCAGGAAGAACAAGGTTATTTTTGAAGATTGCCTTTCGAAGCACAATGGCCGGTTGCTTCAACAATATGGAGATGGCACCCTGAGCATCAACAGCAGTGCTGTGAATGCCATCCACAGTGCCATTGAAATGCAGCGACAATCAAGGGCCGAAAACATTGATTTGCGGATCGGCCTGCACATCGGAGATATTCTCACAGATGAAAACGGCATCTATGGCGATGGCGTAAATATTGCATCCCGCATCGAAGCACTAGCCGTCCCCGGCAGCATTTTTATTTCGGAGAAAATGTATGATGACATCAAAAATCATGATGACATCAAAGCCAAATCACTTGGCTACTTCGAATTGAAAAATGTGAAGAATGCCATCCAGGTATATTCGATCGTGAACGACGGGATCATCTCACCCGGCAGAGAAGACGTAAAAGGAAATTCAAAACAGATCATCAATTCGATCGCCGTCCTTCCGTTTATTTCGATGAGCTCTGATCCCGAGAATGAATTCTTTTGCGATGGCATCACTGAAGAATTGCTCAATGTACTTGCCAAAGTAGAGGGCCTGCGGGTGACATGCCGTACGTCCTCTTTTGTATTTAAAGGAAAACATCAGGATGTGCGCGAGATCGGTGCCCAGCTCAATGTCCAAAAAATCCTGGAAGGCAGTGTACGCAAATCCGGCAATAAAGTGCGCATCACAGCAAACCTCATCAATGCAGTCGATGGTTATCGTATCTGGAATGAAACATATGATCGCGACCTGGAGGATATTTTTGAAGTGCAGGATGAGATATCAAGAGTGATCGCCAATAAACTAAAAGCAAACCTGAACGAAACAGATCATAAGAAATCATTAGTTGAAGCACCGACACAAAATCTGGAAGCGTATAAAAAATACTTATTAGGGATACAGTATTGGAACAATGCTTCACCGGAAACACGAAGGCTTGGCATGCAACTGTTTGAAGAAGCAGTGGAAGAAGATCCGGTGATGATCAATGCATTGGCTTATCTCGCTTTCAGCTATGCATTTATGGGCGCCACAGGCCAGAAAGATGCGCTTAAAGCTATTGAGCTGACAAAAATATATTGCAAGAGGGCAATGGACATTGATCCGGATCATCCGATGGCATTAGCGGCATTGGCGTTTCTTAAAATAGAGGAATTCGATTGGGCTACAGGCAAGGAGATTATAGAAAGAGCCCTCAGGATCAATCCAAATGATGTTTTTGTCCGAATTGTGGCTGTAGAATATTGCTTTCTTTTCCTCGAAGAAGAGAAAGGCCTGGAGCATGCCCGTAAAATGATTGAGCTGGATCCCTTAGCACCGAATACACTTGCAGAAGCAGCACGCACGTTTCTTTTTTTCAGAGCATATGATGAAGCATTAATGTATGCAGAAAAAGCCCTTTCTATTGATGTTCATAACCTGATGGCCAGAAACGTAAAAGCGTTTGCTACCGGTCTGACAGGTGATTGGGAGAATGCATTACAGCAAATGATCGGGACCAGGCAGATTACAGGTGATTTTCCACTTGTCGTATCTGCGATGGGTGTCGCTTATGCAAAGCTCGGAATGAAAGATGAGATGAACGGTATCATTCAGCAGTTTGAAGAAATGAAAGGTGCGAATGGTGAACAGTTAGATAGTTTTATTGCTTTTCTATATCTGACATCAGGCGATGTGAATAAATTTTATGAAATGCATGACAGGTGTGTTGAAAAGAAATTCAGTTTCGTGTTCATCACCTATTGCATGTTTATCATGGAGCCGATGTGGTATGATGAACGGATACGTGCTGTGCGCATAGCAC
>JANMVA010000507.1:0-13039 GCA_031392195.1 Saprospiraceae bacterium
TGTACCGGTCGGACCGTTTATCATATCCTGTGGACTGCCCTGGCGTTCCATACTTCCGCGCGAATTCGTTTTCATCCATGGTGAAGAACACGATCGCATCGATGAGTCCCAGCACGAACGATACGCCAAAAAACATGAGGATGAAATAGAGTATACCCAGGCCTGTCTGACCGAGATAAAACCGGTGAATACCGGCCCACCCAAGGAATAATGCAAATAGTCCCGCCGTTGTCTTATTTCTCATCTGACCCTGTACTGTGTCGCCTGTAATGATAAGGAATTTTGGTAAAAGCAGTGAGGAATAAGGTGTTGTGGCCATCTGACCAACAATACATAGCCCTTTTAAACAGTATACCTGCAGGTCAACAGAGCAATATCATCCGGATACATTTTGGTATCCCTGAACAGATCCAATTCATTCATCAATGCTTCATTGAGCTGATCAGCGGATGAAAACTGATCAGAGCGTTGTAGTATCTCTATGATATGGTTGTCATCAAAATATGCGCCGAATTCGTTCGTCACATCCGTCAGTCCATCCGTACATGCGACGATAGTGCCCGGGTGAGTAAGCTTAACCTCTCCCATTTTGATCTCCGGCAATGTCTCAAATGCACCGATGATCGTACATCCGCTTTCGAGCCTGGTAATTTCTCCATTCTGCATCAGGTAGGGCGGATAGTGGCCTGCATTGATATATTGAAGTGTGTTGTTCCGCAGGTTCAGTTCACCAATAAACAAAGTGATAAACCGGTCGCTTCGGGTAATCCTGTAAACAGCCTGATTTAAGGCATAGACAAATGTCTCCAGGTCCCTGTATTGATAGATCAGACTCTGAAGGATGGCCTGGAAATTGGCCATCAGGATAGCTGCTGAAACTCCTTTACCGCTGATGTCGGCTATACAAAAAACCAATCTGCGCTCATCGTACTGCACGAAATCGAAATAATCGCCTCCTACAGTAAAGTGTGGCTTATATACTGTTGCCATTTCAAAAAACCGGCTCTTTGGCAGGTAATCCGGGATCAGCATTTTCTGAACCTGGCTGGCCAACTCCATATCCCGGGTGAATCTCTCCTGCTCAATCTGTCTTTTAAATAGCCGCTTGTTTTCGATCGCTACCGCAATGATGTTAGTAAAGGTGGTGATGAATTGGATGCGCGTATAATCATCCGAATCCGATTTGATGCCACCCATCAAAGCAAAAGCGATTGGAATCTTTTTATGATATACAGGGATGATCAGGTCGAAATCCTGAAACTCTTCCGGATCCGTTTCAACAATACGCTGCGTCTTTGAAAATTTTAATAACACCGGGCCGAGTTGTTCCTGGTAGGCCAGTTCTTCTGCGTTGAGATGTGTGACACATTGCCATTCGTCATCGTTCCTGAAAAATAGGGCCATGCGTTTGATCCCCATTTCCCAACCGATAAATGACTTGTACATGCTGTACAATTCGGGGGCAGCCACATTGTCGTTGATGGCCTGCGTGATGGTCAGTAGGCTGTTGATCTGAAGCTGCTTGAGACTGAGCTCCTGCTGAAGTTTTTCTATACTGAGTTGCCCCGTTTCAGACATTGGAATTTGGTGGTGTATTCAAATGACAAGGTAATTCAAATTTCGCCTACCTCTTGGGCGGCCTGAGAGCCAATGCTTAACTGATTGTTAATACTGATTCCGCAATGTCAACGTTATACATGGGCTTTACCGTATTTTTAAGATTATGTTTGTCGGTCAAAACCATACTCCTGATTGCTGACGCTCGACCGATATATTATCAAAAAATACCTGAGCACATTCTTCTTCACGGCACTCCTGTTTTCCATTATTGCGGTGACGATCGATTTCAGTGAGCACATCGAGAAATTCCTCGATTCCAAAGTATCGCGCCGGGAAATCGTGATGGATTATTATCTCAATTTCATACCGCACATCAATGGATTGCTTTGGCCAATCTTCTCGTTAATTGCTGTTATCTTTTTTACATCACGCATGGCACGCAATACGGAAGTCGTCGCTATGCTCAATGCCGGAATGAGCTATTACCGGTTTTTACGGCCCTTCATTATTTCAGCTTCGATCCTGGCCGTCATTTATTTGCTGGGCAATCATTTTTTATTCCCCAATGGAAATAAACGAAAGCTTGCTTTTGAGAATACCTATATTTTTCCCGGCAACATTCGTGTGAAGAGCAATAACATCCATCTCTTTATCGGGCCGGAAACAAAAGTTTTTATTTCCAATTATCACAAACACGACAGCACCGGAACGGGATTCAGGTTAGAGAAATACGATGATCTGCACCTGGTCTACCTGCTCAAAGCGCGTGCGTTTGAATTTATCGACTCAACGAAACAATGGCGCTTGCGTGATTATGAAGTGCGACGATGGGAAGACGGCCAAGAATATTATACTTCTGCGCGCAACATGTCTTTCGATACGACACTTGCACTGTATCCTTCCGACTTTGTCTACTTTATCAATGACAAGGAGCAGATGACTTCCAAAGAGTTGCTGCAATTTATTCGCTATGAAAAAGAGCGCGGGGTTGGTATTTCCAAAGTGATGGAATCCGAATATCATCGCCGGTGGGCAGAACCTTTTACGATTATCATCCTGACACTGATCGGCGTTTCTATTGCTTCCCGGAAGCAACGTGGTGGAATGGGTATTCACCTGGCTATGGGTGCGGGGCTTGGTGCCTTTTATGTTTTTCTCAGCAAGTTTGCACTGACTTTTTCGACTAACCTTGGCATGCCTCCTGTAGTCGCTATGTGGTTGCCTAATGTCTTGTTTTCAGGGCTTGCATACCGCCTCATCCGGAAAGCACAAAAATAAGCGGACACGCTCCGGCCTCACATCCTTACTTTTACGCGCTTAGCCTAAGGCATATCATGGTCGACCAGTGGATCTTCAAAATATTATTGTCTCCTCTTGCCCTTCTTTATGGAATCGGTGTTGCTGTTCATAACGGATTATATGCATCCGGACTGCTGCGCGGCGTCTCATTTAGCATTCCCGTCATCAGTATCGGCAACCTGACAGTAGGCGGGACCGGCAAAACCCCGCACACAGAATACCTGGTGCGTTTGCTCCACGAATATCTACGCATCGGAATCCTCAGCAGGGGCTATCGTCGCAAATCAACCGGATATCTTGAGATAACACCTCAGCATGACGCAACTCAATCAGGTGATGAGCCTCTTCAGTTCAAACGAAAATATCCGCATGTCGCTGTTGGCGTTGCTGAAAGCAGGAGTCTTGCCATTCCGCAACTGTTGCGTTCACATCCTGAGATTGAAGTCATCCTGCTTGATGATGGATTCCAGCATCGCGAAATTGTTCCCGGGCTTAATTTGCTTCTCACCGAATACAATAATCCTTACACACGTGATTGGTTATTACCGGTCGGTCGGTTGCGTGAGTGGCGCGATGCAGCTTCACGTGCACATATGATCGTTGTCTCTAAGTGCCCTGATGATTTGGAATATTCCGAAATGGATGCATTGGCCAAAGAAGTACGGGCCACACAAGCACAAAAAGTTTTTTTCAGCAAATACGTGTATGGTAATCCGTACAGAATGTATCGAAGCGGAGAACGTCTGATGCTGACCGAACATGTTGATGTGTTAATGGTCGTCGCTATTGCAGGCACAGAATACCTGATGGAATATGTGGAATCAAAAACCGGCAGTGTGCGATTGCTTGAATACAACGATCATCACCTATTCTCTAATTTTGATATCGGTGATATTGAACGTTACCATAAAGAACGTCCTCCAGGAAAGCAAAGCATCATCCTCACGACTGAAAAAGATGCGATGCGCCTCGACAGTCATCGGGAATTATTGCTCCGGCTTGATTTGCCCATTTATATTCTTCCCGTGGCTGTTCAATTCATCGGTGAAGAACACGGCACTTTTGATCATGCAATCAGGGAGTGGTTGCTAAATTTTAAACGATAATGAAGATGGCGACACTCGTCAGAATATTCTCTTGCGGAATGTTTTTTCTGATTTCACTTCACAGTGATGCTCAGAACATCCTGTCAGAAATGGATCACGATGCGCGATACAGGTATGACCGGATGATCGTGCTTTCGGGTGGCGGGCCTTCATCCCTTCATTCATCTGTATTTCCTTATTGGCGTAGTGATCTCGTCGATCTCGCAAACATGTTTGCGAAAGGCGACATGACGGCTATCGATGCACATTACATCCAGACGATCTGGGACCAGAACAATGAATTTGTCGATAAAGAAAATGCTCAACCAGAAGCAATTCAGTATTCGGATTCAAGTCAAACATTTTATTCGGTTGTCGATACCACAGCCTTTAGACGATATCGAACGAGCAAACGTCCTCTGTTAAAAACTTTCTACCGGACCCCTGCTCATTTCTATGAAGTGGATGTAAAGGATTTTTATCTGCGTGTCAATCCCATCATTTCTGTTGGACTCGGGAGAGAAGCAGAAGAAAGCGTCACTACTTTTATAAATCAGCGCGGTATCAGCCTGCGAGGAGGCATTGGAAAAAGTGTCTTCTTTCATACCAGCATCTATGATAGCCAGGTGAGATACCCCGATTATGTAAATCAGTTCACGGATCAGTATGGAGTTGTGCCGGGAGCCAGTCTGTATAAAACGTATGAAAGCTCATTGTTTGACGTTACGAAGGGGCGGGACTTTTTGCTTGCCACGGCATATGTAGGTGTCAATCTCGGAAAATACATTGGATTGCAATTGGGACACAACCAGCATTTCATCGGTGATGGTATTCGCTCTTTGTTTCTCTCCGATTTTTCCCCTCCATTTTTCTCTTTGCGTTTTAATACGCGCATCTGGAAATTTCATTATCAAAACATTTTCGCAGAAATGGCCGCCGATGATTTTACTGCTGCCAATGCACCCGGCGTAACCGTTCCAAAAAAATACATGGCTGCACATTATCTCAGCTTCAGGGTTAGTGATAAACTCACCCTGGGTCTTTTCGAAACCGTCATCTTCGATCGTCCGGGTCACCAGTTTGAATTACAATATCTAAATCCAATCATATTATATAGAACCGTGGAGGGCTCGATCGGAAGCCCGGACAATGTGATGATCGGGCTAAGCAGTAGATTCGATATCAACAGGAGCATATCTGCCTATGGACAGTTCATTCTTGATGACATTATTTTCCGCGAAATCTTCAAGGGCCACATGGACTGGTGGGGTAATAAATTTGGTTACCAGCTTGGCATGAAATATTACAATGCTTTTGGAATGAAGCACCTCGATACACAGATCGAATGGAACCAGGTGAGGCCATATACTTATTCGCATTACAATGAGAACGGAAATTATTCACACTTCAAACAGGCGCTTGCTCATCCATTGGGAGCCAACTTCAATGAGGTGATTTTATCAGCGCGATACCAGGTATCACCAAAGTTGGGATTGCAAAGCAAGATCTATCTTGTAGGAAAGGGAGAGGATGGCGTCGACAGCACATCTTTCGGTGGTGACATCCTTGTACCCAATACACTGCGTCCCGATGACTATGGTCATGAGCTGGGCCAGGGTCTGCATCAGGATTTATTGTACTGGACCTCTTCTATCCAATATGAGATTTCCTCTGGTCTTTCTGCCAGTCTGCAATATGTCTATCGGAATAAAACCGGGGGTGTCCTTGCAGGAGAAAAAACGAAATTGCTCCAGGTCAGTGTCCGGTTGAATATGGCTGGTCGGGAGGATGTTTTTTAAAGATTGATTAATGGGCTCTCCTGATATGGTTACAAAATTCAACGTGTTCAGTTTGCTGGTGCAATCTCGTTCCTTTAATTTGTCCGCATGTTAAGGCATACTCTTGTTGTCATCGGCGTGTGCGCAATGTCGGCGCTGATTGCATACCGGGCATACGTCATTCCTTTCTCACACGACGAAGCCAGTACATGGTTGAATTACCGTCATCTCAATGTGTGGAGCTGTTTGTCAAATTATTTTTGCTGGGCATCGGCCAATAATCATTGGCTCAACACATTGTTATTGCAATGGTCTGCTTCCATTTTCGGTGAACAACCCTGGGCGTTGCGTCTTCCCAATATTTTGGCGGGAGTGGCCTACCTGTTATGTGCTGCCCTCATCGTTGGGAAGTATGTTCAGAATTACGGTCTTCAGTTGGCCGGGTTTTTATTCCTCAGCGCACATGTTTATCTGCTCGATTTTTTCTCGCTTGCGCGTGGGTATGGTTTGATGGCAGCAGGAGTTATCTGGGGGGTTTATGGCATGCTTAGATATATCGAAAAATCTGAAACCAAATGGCTGGTGACTTCAATTGTCATGTTGATGCTTGCTGTTCTGAGCAATTTTACAGCATTGATTCCTTTCGCGGGGATCGGAATTGCATGGTTGGTCTGGATTCTGCTCTCAGGTAAATTCAATCTGATATTACGCCATGGTGTTTATTGGGTTGGTTCTGTGTTGGTCTTGTATTTTCTTTTGCGATATCCGGTTAAGACCGTGTCCGGTTCCGGAGCATTGGAATGGGGCGCATCCGGAATCAGTGAGATGGGAGCTGATCTGATGCGTAGCCTGTTATATGGTGTGCGTTACTTTGGCGATGCTACCTATCTATATGCCCTGTATGCGTTGATTGCATTGTTGGGATTGATTGTACTTACTTCGCTCTTTCATAGCAGGAAAGAAACAAAACATCCGATATGGCTCATGACTTTGATCCTGGTCCTCAATATCATTGTCATCGTGCTTCAAATGAAACTCACGGGCTCTCAGGCTCCGGAGGGACGCAAAACAATCTTTCTGATTCCAATCATTTTTGCAATCGTTGCCTGCGGACTTGGTTTGATTCGCAATACGGGTACAGCCTCTTTGATTGGTATTATCATTTCACTGGCATTGATTGGTCATTTGATCCGGACCTTACCCATGAAAAGTACGCGCGAATGGTATTATGATGCTTATTATCCTCAAATGCTTTCCTCGGTCTTACCTGAGGGAGAAAAATCCGACAGCATTCGTTTGGGCTCATCGTGGATTTTTAATCCTTCGCTGGTTTACTATCAGAAGACGCAGGCTCTACCGATCAGCGGACTGGATTATCAGAAACCATTGATCATCGATTCGACCATGCATTACTATTTTGTCGAGCCGGTCGATACGGTAGGGATGATTCAAAATGGTTTTGATCTTGAAAAGAGAATTGGTCCTGTGCTCTTGTTCAAAAACAAAAGACAATAACGGTTCGGAGTGAAACTATTTATTCAGTGCTTCTTCCAGGAACCGGTTCCATTCATTCGCAACCTTGTAATGATCAACAATAAATTTGGCGAGATCTGGCCTGGTCACAAATGACTCCCCTTTGTAATTTTTTTCGTAGTGAAATGATTTTTGATATAATGCCGGAGACTTCTCTGCTGCTGTTTTATAATCTGCGGGCAATACTTTGTATTTATCTCCTCCGAGTCCACCAAAGAGATCTGTGAATTTTTTCGATTGCAGAATTTTATTGACACGCCCGGGATCTTTCACGATTGCCTTCCTTATTTTTTCAAGATCTTCTTTTTGTGGTTCATAACTCCCGCCTGTGATGCTCAATACATTTGCCTCAAGATGAAAATAGATTCCGGGTATGCTTGGATCTTTTCTTCCACCCCTGGAAACTACCGCGGCCATGTAGGTTTTATATGGATTCTTATCGTTCGAAAACCGGATATCACGATTGAGCCGGAACACACCCTCCTTTGGTTCGAGATTGATGCGCGGATCTGACTTTTTCATCAGGTCGATAACCTCCTGCACCAGTTTGTTGAAAGGCTCTTTGACGTGTTGCTCGTATTTCTTTTTGTTGGCATTAAACCACTCCGTGCTGTTGTTGGCATTTAATTGTTTAAAAAAAGAAACATACTCTTTTGACAGGCTCATATTAAGTGATTTTAAAATGAAGGTAATTCAACCCTCCGACTCCCTTCAAAGGGAGAGGCATGTTTTTTCTTTTTCAAATGTTTTCAACCTGTCTCACTTTAGATAGCCATAAACTGATGTGCAAATAAATCACTTCCCCCTTCGAAAGGGGTTAGGGGGTTGGCAGGAAAATTCTTTGTTCAACCCTCCGATTCCCTTCAAAGGGAGAGGCATGTTTTTTCCTTTTCAAATGTTTTCAGCCTAACTCACTTTAGATAGCGATAAATAATGTGCCAATAAATCACTTCCCCCTTCGAAGGGGGCTAGGAGGTTGACAGGCGGATCATTGAGACTATCTTCGTTTGGATGAGGGCTAAAAAGGAATTCGGACAACACTTTCTCACCCAGGAGCCTATTGCCGAGCGTCTTGCAAATGCGCTGGACACCAGCGGGGCGGATGTAGTGATTGAGGTCGGCCCGGGCAAAGGAATTTTGACGCGTTATCTTTTAAAACAACCTCTGCCCTTATACGCTATTGAACTGGACCGCGACATGATCCCGATCCTGAGTCGTGAATTTTCAGGGACGGATCTAAAAATTATTCAGGGTGATATCCTGCGTGTGCGGATCGATGATGTGATTGGTGCTGACACGCCTTTTGTCGTGGTGGGCAATTTTCCCTACAATATTTCGAGCCAGATTGTTTTTCTCTGCCTGCAGCACAGGCATCGTATTCCGTTTATGGCCGGCATGTTCCAACGTGAAATGGCAGTAAGGATCTGTTCGCCTCCGGGAAGCAAAGACTTTGGAATTATCTCAGTGCTGGTACAGGCATATTTTAAACCCGAACACTTATTTCTCGTCAAGCCCGGATCTTTTTCTCCGCCTCCAAAGGTGACAAGCTCAGTGATTTCACTCAGACGATTCCGCTCAGAAATTGAAGGTCTGCCTTATGCGCAACTAAGACGGGTAGTAAAAATGGCATTCAGTCAGCGAAGGAAAATGCTGCGCAACACTCTCAAGGATGTGGTCCCTGAAAACATCTTGCTTGATCTTGAGGTCACCGAACTTCGTCCCGAACAATTATCCGTTGACCAGTTCATTTTGCTTGCGCGTCACGCCATCCCGTCTCAGCCAACATAGTCTTCTTTGATGACGAGCGCATAATAATCATCCTCGAGCTCCACATAGCCCTGGTCATAGCAGAAATAATAAACCTTGCCTGACTGAGTGCGAAAGACGTTGGTGAAGTAATCAAAATTGAGTCCTGCGTCCACCAACTTCATGCGATGTGCCTTAGCCTTTCCTTTTGGATTGAGGTCCGAAAGAATACTCCGGTTTTTGCGGATCGTGTAATTGATTTTACGCATGAAGTTGCTGATTTCAGCATTCCGGTTATTGAAGTGCTGGGCGCGGCAATAGTCAGAACAATATTGCTTGTCGCGCCTGCCGTGAATTTCCTCCTTGCATTCCCGGCAGTATTTTTTTTCTGTGATCATGGCGAAGTTGTTGTTTCCAACTTCTATATGTATCGGGAACTCCAAAACGTACCCCTTAGGAGCAAGTTTTTTACCAGATTTTTATTCTTTCTTCTTCTTTCCGGTACCACGGACTGTGCGGATAGATTTCGAAGGCCTCATAGAAGCTTTGCAGGTTGGACGGCGCAGCTATCGCTCTGTATGCTCCCGGAGGATGTGGATCAGTTTTGATTTGGGTCCTCATGGCTTCCGGTCGCGTCTTCGTTCTCCAGACAGTTGCCCAAGACATGAAAAACCGCTGATCGGCCGTAAATCCATCTACGGGTTCCGGTTTTCCGTGTCGTTTATAATAAAGCTGCAGGGCATCATAAGCCACGCTTAAACCTCCAAGGTCAGCGATGTTTTCCCCGAGTGTGAATGTGCCATTGAGCGGTAAATCTTCAAACGGGAAGTAGGCATCAAACTGATCCACCAGTTTTTGGGTTAGCTCTTGAAACCGCACCCGATCTTCTTCTGTCCACCATTCATTAAGGTTACCCTCTTTATCAAAGCGGCTTCCCTGGTCATCAAAACCGTGCGTGATCTCATGGCCAATCACGGCGCCTATTCCTCCATAATTAACTGCTGCATCCGCCTCCCAATCGAAAAAAGGAGGCTGAAGAATCGCTGCCGGGAACACGATCTCATTAAACATGGGGTTGTAATAAGCATTGACCACCTGTGGTGCTAAAAACCACTCTTCACGGTCCACCCCCTGATCTATTCTCTTAATGTCTTTTCTGAATTTCCATTCCACTACTGCAAGAAGATTGCTCAGATAATTCCCCTTCTGTGTTGATTCTATTTCCAGGCCATCATAATCTTTCCATTTTTCCGGATAACCAATTTTGACTTTAAATGAATCGAGCTTTTCGAGTGCATATGTTTTCGTGGCTTCACTCATCCATGTTAACTCCGCTATCCTGTTTTTATACGCCAATACAATGTCATTAGTCATTTCGATGGCCGATTCTTTTGCCTGCGGCGGAAAGTGCTTTGACACAAATAATTGTCCGAGTGCTTCACCAAGCAGATTGTTGACCACCTTTATAATTCGCTCCTTCCTGGGCCTCATCGTTTCAACACCTTCCAGTGTTTTTCCAAAGAGATTAAAATGTAATTGTTCGAGTGAAGCATGTGCATACGGCGCTGATTGATGTATAAGTAAAAACAGGAGATAATGCCTGAGCGTTTCCGGTTTCTGTTTCGTCAAAAGATGAAAAAACGCACGGGTGTATTCCTTGTCTGTCACAATCATTCTTTGGGGCATGGTCACTCCCATACTTTTAAAATATTCTTTCCAGTCCCAGTCTGGAAATTCGTTTATCAGCTGATCGGGTGTGTAAGGATTGTATAGTTTGTCCAGTTGTCTTCTGTCCTCTTTCGACATTATCACTTCGGCTAGCTGCCTCTCAAGGGCTAGAATTTTCTTTGATGTTTCCTGTGCAAGCAGTAGATCCATTTTTAACTCCTCCACCAATACGGCCTCGATGTAATGAAGATATTGACCTCTAATAAGGGTTGCTTTCTCGTCATCATCGAGGTAAAAGTCACGCTCTGGTAACCCCAGGCTGGAGGGCTCCAGGTAGGCAGCATAAATTTTGCTGTTTCCAAGATCCGGATGAACACTAAAGTTGATAAAAATGCCAATGGCTTTTGGCATCATCTTGCCCGCAATCGAGGGAAGCTGAAGAGGGTCGTGCAAATCCTCCACCAGGTCAAACATTTCATTCAGGACTTCAAGCCGGGCCTTTTCTGTCTGTTGGGTGTTCATGCCTGATTCAAAAAGTCGCCCCGCGATATTTCCGGATGGGCCTTTAATATTCAATTCAGCCTCAAGGATCGTAAGGACTTTTTCATCTGTTTCTCTGTCAAGTTCATGAAAACTTCCCCATGAGCTTCTGTCAGAGGGTATTTCGGTTTTGGCCAGCCACGTTCCATTGACAAAGGCGTAAAAATCTTCCCCTGGAGCGGTTGTCAGATCGAGGTGTTGTGTGTTAATTCCCTTGGACATGTTTCAAAGTTGTGTTTTATCTAATTGACAATCGAACCGGCGACTTTTTGAATTTTGGCCAGCTCATTTAAAAAAATATAACAAATCTTTTACGTTCACTTAAACATTAGTCAAATGATTGCTAAATTCACCCCCGCACTTAGAGATAACACCAATTATCCATTGCAGAAGGCCTGTTTTGATTTCCACGCTATTGTTGGCTTTTATAGAAGACGTATAGTCGGTTACGCCGGCTTAAAATATGGGGTTTATGTGGGTTGGTTGCCCCTCTGGCAACCATAGACAGGGAGGCTCGCCTCCCTGCACTATTTTAGGACTGCCTGACCGACTTATTTGCCTCCGTTTATTTGAATGATCATCGGACCTGCCGCATTGAGTTGCAGTGTTGAACCCAACATTACTTTTTGCCCGGATAAAATTTCCATTCCTTCAGCCGCGCCGCGAAGCATGGATTGAAAACGATCAAGTTTCAGTGTTACGGGTTTTTCGTTTTTATTGAGCACGACCATCAACCTCTTTGTGTCATCATATCGAAAGATCACATACACGCCGTCACTGGGAAAGAAATGCATTGTCTGGCCGTTGTGAATTGTGGTTTCGCCTTTTCTCCAGCGCAATAATTTCTGCATAAAATCATATGCTTTTTTTTGTTGCATCGTCAGGCCTTCTCCGGTGAATGCATTGATACTATCTCTTTTCCATCCGCCCGGAAAATCACTTCGTATCACACCATGATTCTCTGTTCCTTTATTCGTCATCAGGATTTCGGTGCCATAAAACAATTGTGGTATTCCTCTTGTCGTCAGGATATAGGCTATGGCCAATTGATATTTAATATAGTCTTCTTCTACCTGCGTATAGATCCTGCTCATGTCGTGATTGTCAGCAAATACAACAAGGTTTTCCGGACTAGGATATTGGAAGTCCTGCGCAAGGATATCATATAGGGCTATCCATCCGTGATGATCATCCATCAATGCGTTTCTCAATCCATCCTGAAGAGGGAAATCAAAAACGCCCGGAAGATGAGACACGTATCCGTTGGCATTTGTTTTTCCGTTTTGCCAATATGAAACCACAGCAGGATTGTTGTGCCACACTTCCCCGGCCAGATTTAGATTTGGATATTCTTCTATTATCCGTCTCGCCCACTCGCTCATAAATAATTCATCCGGATACAGGTAGGTGTCCATTCTGATGCCCGACAGTCCTGCATACTCTATCCACCAGATCGCATTTTGGATTAGATAATTTGCGAGATGCGGATCCCTTGTGTTGAGGTCCGGCATAGTCCTGACAAACCATCCATCAGAGAGCATTTCTTTGTCTTCCGGTGAAGCATAAGGATCGCTTAATATATACTTGCCGTGGTTCGTTTCTGTATAGGGTTGATTGTAATAGTTGATCCATTCACTATGTGGTGGTGAAGAAATCCATTGGTGATATAAGCCACAATGGTTGGCCACCATATCCATGATCACCTTGATCCCCTTGGTGGCGGATTGCTGACAAAATTTTTGATAGGATTCATTTGATCCAAGCCTCGGATCGACTTTATAAAAATCTGTAATCGCATAACCGTGATAGGAGTGCCTGGGCATGTTGTTT
>JANMVA010000421.1:0-6907 GCA_031392195.1 Saprospiraceae bacterium
CGGCCAGCCCGATGTCTTCGTCAACAACACCAAGAGCTTCATCGGCCACACGATGGGCGCCGCCGGAGCGCTCGTTTTTCAGGGCCACCAGTTTTCATCAGTCGTGGGAGATGCTAGGGTCGATGTTTGGCATCATCGATAGTGGGCCGGGCATCCTCAAATCGATCGATATCATAAAAGTATGGGTGATCATCAGCCTGATGGTAGTAGTGCATTGGTGGATGCGGGATACGTCGGTTTTGAAGTTAGCATACAAGATCCCATGGTGGGTGGTTTCCATAGCCTGGGCCTTGATGTTGCTGGCGATTGCTCTTAGCCAGGAGAGCAGTAGTTCGTTTATCTATTTTCAGTTTTAAGGGGCTGATAGGGCTACAACCTGCAAGAGGTGTTAGGGTGACAGATTTAGACTAAATCTGTCACGCTGTTTAGTTATGACAGATGTTGACAAAATCTGTCACGCAGTTTAGTTGCTGACAGATGTTGACAAAATCTGTCACGGCCGATTTGGTGTTCAGATATTGACAAAATCTGTCATGCAGTTTAGTTATTGACAGATTTAGTCTAAATCTGTCACTTCCGATCAGAACCCTAATTGGAAGACTACCAGCTTAATTTGACTCCAATAATTAACTAACTATTAGATTAGGAAAAGTTTATATATTAGATTTATATTTAATATATTTTCTTTCCATGATAACCCGCTATTTGCCCGTTTTCCTGCTTCTTCTCATTGCTTATAAGGGCAATACTCAGTGTTTTATGTCCCCCTCCCAAGTCTGTGCCGGTGCCTGCGGACCTGTCTTCTATCTTCAAAGTGATCCACCCGGAACAACCTATGAATGGTCTATTTCCTGCGGGACGATTACAAATCCCTCGAAAGCAAATCCGCACATAGCTTGCTTTAATACGCCGGGCCTTTGTACACTACAGGTGATTATACTCTCACCCGGTGAGGCACCAGATACCTGCACTGCATTGATCGAAGTCATCGCTCATACGGAATCCTTTATCTCTGAAAATATTTGCTCCGGCGACAGCATAGAGATCAACGGCACTTATTATACAGAAGGAAATTACCACGACACCATTTTTGGAGGCTCATCACTTGGTTGCGATTCGATATTGAATATCGAAGTCACGGCTCCTATCCCCGATTCAGCGTTCATAGATTACCTAGGTTGCTCAGGTGACGGTTATTCTATTGCTATCAACAATATCTTTTATGACGAATCAAATCCCACGGGTACAGTATATCTCAACGGAACGGATGGATGTGACAGCACGATCATTGTCAACTTAGTTTTTCAGCCCTTATCGAGTGATACAATTCAATATTTAGGATGCTCAGGAGATGGATATGCAGTTATAGTCAATGACATCCTTTATGATGAGATCAATCCCACAGGTATTGAAATACTCACCGGCGCAAATGGATGCGACTCTATTGTCTATATCGCACTTGTATTTCTGCCTCCTACAATTGATACCATTACATATCACGGTTGCACCGGAGATGGATATAGTATCATCGTGGGTGATTCTCTTTTCAATGAAAACAATCCTTCCGGAACAATCGTATTTGATTCGACATTTTGTGATTCCAGTATCATCGTTGACCTGACTTTTGATACGCTTGTCCCCTCCATTGTACTGACCGGAAACCAGGTGTGTGCATTTCCTTTGGGAATGCAATACTCATGGTATAATTGCTCCGGTTCATTTCTTCCGGACACAACAAACTGCATCACTGTCAATGGTGTAGGATGTGTATGTGTCATCATCAACACCGGCGGATGTATCGATACCCTCTGCCAGGAATATACATTCTGCGAATTGTCCTGTGATATTATTTCCCCGCTGGGTGTGTGCACTGGAGATTCTTTGCTGCTGACGGCAACCGGAAATTTTACCGGATCGGCTAATCTGGATTGGACGATCATGACAGATAGCAGCACCACAGTAGTGTTGCTTTCTACAGACTCCGTATGGGTTAATTATTATTCTACGGGATGTTATTCGATTGATCTGAATGTGCAAGACCTGGGATGTGTTACATCTTGTACGGATACTATTTGTGTCATCGAAAAACCTTTGGCGGATCTTTGTTGTGATCAGATCCTGTGTGATACCTGCGCTACGATTTCAGTTTGGCTCGCGGGAAATCCGCCATGGAACATCGCTATTTCGGATGGCACGACCATCGATACGATCAATGGAATTACAACTACCTCCTTCGATTACCTCGCCTGTCCACCCTATGACAGCCTTGTGTACTATTCATTGCTTTGGGTCCAGGATAGCACAGGCATGTGTACAGGTGGTATTATCAATGATTCCGTTTCCATTTACCTGGAAGAAAGACCTGTGGCATCTATCACCGTGCAGGGGGATTCACTTTGTGCGCAACCTTCAGGATTTGCTTATGGCTGGATTGATTGTCAGAATTCATCTAACCTGAGCTTTGATCAGTGTTTTGTTCCAAATACATCAGGTTGTTATTGTGTGACCGTCAGCACATTAGTGACGGATTGTATAGATACGGCCTGCATCGAATTCATTCTCAGTGGCACGTCATCGCCGGGTGAATTAAATAATATCAATGTATGGTATGACCGCGAGCAGCATTCTGTGCTAATAGATCATCATCAAAAGAGTCTTGATGTAACAGGTATTCAACTTGCGGATGTGCTGGGGAGAAAGATCATGCCTGAAAGTGTTGAAAGAATCAGCGATGAAATGATCAGGATTAGAATAGGTGATCTCACAGTTTCAATTCTGTATCTCTCCCTGTATTCAGATGACAACCGGACCGGAAAGGTTCTATACATACCGGATTGATTTCTGAATTTCCTCACCTGTGTTCGTGGTAGTGTTGGATTTTGATTAAATTTAAAAATCCGACAGAGCTTATTTATCATATCGATTTTATTGGTTTGTGCGAATCTTTTTGCACAGCAATACCAGTTTGTCTACTATACACCCAGAGACGGCCTGGTCAATAGCCGCGTGCGGTCCATCATGCAGGACAGCAGGGGTCAGATGTACTTCATCACCTTTGGAGGTTTTAGCATTTATGATGGCGTTCGGTTCCGCAATTATCAGCTACAGGATGGTTTGGCGACTGAGTTGGTCAATGATATCATTGAGATCACCCCTGATTCTTTTCTCATTGCAACGAATACTTCAACACTAAATACACTCGTCAAAGGCCGGATTGGGGAATTTCACACTGCTGATGGTTATTGTCCCGTCATCAATAAATTCTATAAAAGCGAAGATGGATTCATATACGTTGTCGCCGATGATGGGTTATTCAGACTGGAAGAAAATAAATTTATTCGCCTGCCATTGAGTAATTCGAATGGGGATGAAATCGGGAACAACCTTGACCAGATCACGGAATGGAATAACTATTTGATTATGATCCCCTGGAATTATCCCCAGAAAGAAAAACTGATCATTTACGACAAAGAAAAAAAGGTCGTTGTGGGATCTGTAACGGATCAATTCATATCCAGTACAGCAAGCGGACCGAATGGAGAGTTATTCATATCCTCTGTTTCAGGCTTGCATGTACTTGATTCTAACGCTTTACAGAAAGGAAGGGTTGAATATTTTCCTTACACATCAAAAGATATAAGCGCGAAATGGAAAAATTCGATCATTTACACGGACCCTAACCTGCAGACCTGGATACTTCAAAGTAATAAGTTTGAAAATATTTCAGACGTCCACCATCCTGTATCATTTTCTTCAGACAATGGATTGAGCTCAGCCAATTTTTCAGATATTTTCACCGATCGGGAGGGTTCCATTTGGCTTGCTTCAGATGGCCATGGTATCGTCAAACTTCCCGGGACGAAAGTTCAGATCCTGGATGATTTTATTCCGGGGATAAAAAACAATATCCACGTTCTATTTCAACAACATGATACAACCTGGATGTATAACATTACGGATCATTCGTTTTATCGGATGATCAATGGTCAATTGGATTTATTTCCACTCTCCGGTCATAAATTATATCCGACACAGATTTTTATCATTCGTCAATCGCTTTATTTCATCGCTGAAAAGTATATGTATAAAATTGAGGATAAAGACCTGTTGTCATCTTACACGAATCCTATAACAGTAAATCCAGACTCATTACCTGTCAGTACGTATGCATCGGGAATCGTAGATCCTAACGGCATGAGAATACAATCTGTAACATTTGGCAATGATGTTTATCACATCCTGGTCATCGATCAAAATGGTGTCCGGATGAAAATGCCACTCAGTTTTATTGGAGACCAGATGACATTTGATAAGAATCAAAACTTATGGGTTACCACGAGAGATAGCGGACTGAAGGCCTATTCACTACACCCCGAAAATCCACCCCATTATCTGCAAGAAGCTCATGATTATTCTTCAAAAATTACAGCAATAAGCCCCCGCTCAATTGCCGTTGATTCCACAGGTAATATCTGGGTAGGCACCCGGTTTAAGGGAATTTATTTACTAAAGAAAAATGGAAATACACACGAGTCATCGTTTCAGATCACGACCCAAAACGGATTGACTGACAATTTTCAATATCAGTTACTGTGTGACTCTAAAAACAATATCTGGGCTGCGTCACAGACCGGTTTAGACAAGATTTTTCTGAAGGACGGAGAATATATAATTGAAAATATCACGAGAAGCAAAAATATATTCCAGGGCATTTCTACCATCATCCAAATCCGTCAGGACCACATTTGGGGCCGGACTTCTACAGGGGATATTCTCAGTGTAAACGATACACCCCCACAGCAGACTTCTCCCTTGCCTTCTTTCTTCATCACCGCTTTGATCGTCAATGATAGCCTATACGAAATCACACAAAACATTTTCAATCACAACCAAAATAATTTCTCAATCAGTGTTACTGCCCCATCATTCATTGATGAAAAATCAATCCATTACAGTTATCGCTTAAAGGGAAGCCATAAAAATACATGGAGCGAACCTTCGAATACCGCGGATTTCCACTTCATTAATCTTGACTATGGTAATTATGTACTGGAAATTAAAGCTGAATTTCCCGCGGTGATATACCCTGATCAGGTAATCCGTTACGCTTTTACCATCAGGCCTCCATTCTGGAGAACTTGGTGGTTTGTATCTCTAATGATCCTATTCATTCTGGGGATGACCGTTATGCTGATCCGGTATTATTATGGATTAAAGCTTGAGTCCCAAAGAAGGGTTTTGGAAAAAAAGCAAGCTATTGAACAGGAGCGAACCCGCATCGCCACAGATATGCATGATGATCTCGGGGCCGGCCTGTCCAGAATAAAGTTTCTGAGTGAAACGATTGGAATCAGGAAGCAGCAACAACTTCCGGTGGAGGAAGAGATCACCAGCATTCGCCGGTATGCCCACGAAATGATCGATAAGATGGGTGAGATCGTGTGGGCCCTGAATGAAAAAAACGACTCGCTCAGTGACTTACTTTCCTATACTCGTGCTTATGCGATGGAATACCTGGCTGAAAACGGCATCACCTGCCAGATTGATAAATTGCCCGTGATCAAACCGATGATGCTCAATGGAGAATTCAGGAGGAATATCTATCTCAGTGTCAAAGAGTCACTACATAATGTAGTAAAGCATGCGAGGGCAAACAAAGTGGTGATGAAATTTGAACTAAATGAAGATCTTCGGATCATCATCCGTGATGATGGTCTTGGATTCAATCCCGAAAAGAATGATTCTTTTGGGAACGGAATCAGCAACATCAAAAAAAGAATGACTGAAATCCAAGGTGAAATGAAAATCATCCAGGACAAAGGAACAATGATCATCCTGACTGCCCCGCTTCCGGGATAACTTTCATACTATAGGTTAGATGAAAAATCAAAAGTACATTCGGCTCCATCTATGAGTATAACCATCAGCATCGTAGAAGATCTTGCAGAAGTCCGGGAAGGATTAAACCAATTCATTTCCCTTAATTCTGAATTTAAGGTGCTCAGCACTTTCCGAACAGCCGAACAAGCCCTACAGGATTTGCCGCGCCATAAACCCAACATTGTGATCATGGATATCAATCTGCCGGGGATGAATGGAATAGAATGTATCCGGCAGGTCAAAGACAAAACACCCGGTACCCAGTTCATGATGTTTACAGTCTATGAAAATGATGAAAAAGTATTTGAGGCACTCAAAGCTGGTGCTTCGGGTTATCTTCTAAAGAACACCGGCCTTGTCCAGATGATCGTGGCGTTGAAAGAACTGCATGAAGGCGGATCACCCATGAGCTCTAATATCGCCCGCAAATTAGTTTCGATATTCCATCAGCAGGAAAAATCACGTCCGCAGATTGAATCGCTGAGCCCCAGGGAAAATGAAGTCCTGTTATTATTATCAGACGGTCTGTTGTATAAAGAAATTGCAGAGCAACTCACCATCTCTATTGCCACCGTCAGGCAACATATCCATAAGATCTATGAAAAGCTTCACGTCCAAAACAGGACAGAAGCATTAAATAAAGTTTTCGGAAAAAAGTAAAGTTGTCTCCCGGATAACTTTCGTTCTATTGCTTCCGCCTGACATTTCAACGACCTTGTTATCAGGAGTTCCTTGCGTCCACCCCTGGAAATAATTTAGTGTTGGCACTTTAAATTCTTGAATGAAATGAAGCCATTCTTACTTTGTGGAATTGCCCTGTTCTTATGCGCGAGAGCATTTGGACAACATGTTGGTATCGGGACTACTAATCCTGCATTCAAACTCGATGTCCGCGATGGAAGTATCAATGTGGATTCGGTTTACCGGATTGACTCGATAACTGTTTTAGCAACCCCCGGCAACGGAAACCTGTTCGTTGGGAAGAATGCCGGGAGTGTCACTACCGGAATTAACAATACATATTCCG
>JANMVA010000699.1:0-3763 GCA_031392195.1 Saprospiraceae bacterium
GCGATTTTAAAGGATAAAAGTTGAAAGTTGAATGAAACTGGACTGGTAGTTAGTTTTATGGTAGAAGGGCTTACAAGAATTTGGAGTTGAAACTTACAGATTCCCATTTACCAAAAAAGCCATAACAATCCAATTTCCAAAAGTCAAAAAACCACCCAGCAACCAACTACTTATAACCAGTCCAGTTTCTTACAACCAACAACCATCCCCCCTTTTTATTAGCTTCGCAGCACTAAAAAAGCCAGACATAATGGATTTGCATGAATACCAGGGAAAAGAATTATTGAGCCGTTTTGGGGTCAGGATTCAACGTGGAATTGTGGCCACTACAGTTGAAGAAGCAGTGGATGCATACCGGAAAATAACTGAATTATCAGGTAGTCCGGTTGCTGTGGTTAAAGCACAGCTTCATGCTGGAGGCCGGGGAAAAGGTGGTGGAGTCAAAGTTGTAAAGACGCTTGATGATCTTAAGGAAAAAGCTGGCGCTATCCTCGGTATGATGTTAAAGACACCTCAGACACCCGGAGGCCTTGAAGGTCCAGGTAAATTGGTCAGGCAGATCCTGATCGCCGAGGATGTATACATTCCGGAATACAATCAGTGCAAAGAATTATACATGTCGGTACTGACCGACAGGTCCAGGCAGCGTAATGTGATCATCTATTCAACTGAAGGTGGAATGGATATCGAAGCCGTTGCAGAGAATACACCCGACCTTGTTTTCAAGGAATACATTGACCCTGCATTGGGATTGCAATCATTTCAGGGAAGGAAGATCGCATTCAATCTTGGATTGAGCGGAGATACGCTTAAAGCCATGACTGGCTTTGTCAACAAAATCTATAAAGCATTTGTGGATAGTGACGCCACATTGTTGGAAATAAATCCTGTACTTATCAATGGTCATGGTGAGATCGTCGCTGTGGATTGTAAAGCATCGATGGATGACAGCGCACTCTATCGCCATAAAGACATCGAAGCTTATCACGATCCGCATGAAGAAGATCCGACTGAGCTGATAGCAAAAGAATTCGGACTCAATTATGTGAACCTCGACGGCAATGTAGGTTGCATGGTCAATGGAGCAGGTCTTGCCATGGCCACGATGGATATCATAAAGCTATCCGGTGGTTCTCCTGCCAACTTCCTGGATGTTGGTGGAACAGCAGATGCAAAGCGCGTAGAAAATGCATTCCGGATCATTTTGAAAGATCCAAGTGTAAAGGCAATTCTGGTGAACATCTTCGGGGGTATCGTACGCTGTGACCGTGTTGCACAGGGGATTGTGGATGCTTACAAAAACATCGGTGATATCCAGGTCCCTATCATTGTTCGTCTGCAGGGTACTAATGCAGACCTGGCGAAGAAGATCATTGATGAAAGTGGCCTGAAGGTCCGTTCTGCCATTCTACTCCAGGAAGCTGCAGAACTGGTTACAGAGGTGTTGGGTCAAGAAGCCTGAGCGGGCCGATGGTTGAGCGCGCGTCATATTCACTGCTGGAGCTCAACCAATATATCCGGCGTGTCATTTCCCTCAATTTTGATCAGCCCATCTGGATCGAATGTGAGATCGGTCAGGCATCGCTATCTCGTGGACATTGGTATCTCGATCTCATTCAAAAAGAAAATGATGCCATTGCGGCGCAATGCCAGGCAGCCATGTGGGCAAATGTCTATTTCTACCTGAAGCGTAAATCTCAAATTCCACCGGAGGAAATATTAAAGCAAGGAATGGCTGTAAAGCTCAAAGTCAATGTAGACTATCATGAGCGCTATGGATTGAAGCTCATCATTGAAGATATTGACAGCAGCTTTACGATCGGCATGCTCGAAATGCAGCGGCAGGCTATTCTTAAAGCAATTAAAGACCGCGATCTCATTCGCAAGAATGCTGAAACTCATCTTCCTTCAGTTGTGCAACGAATCGCTGTGATCACATCAGATCGTGCTGCAGGCTGGAAGGATTTTGCAAAACACATCGAAGAGAATCTGTATGGCTATGATCTTAAGCTAGATCTGTATGAAGCTGCTATGCAAGGTCAACAAGTGGAAACCGAGATCCTTGCGGCTTTTAAGCTCATTGAAAAAAACATACATCATTATGATGCGGTCGCGGTTATTCGTGGCGGTGGTGGCCGGACAGATCTTGCAGCGTTTGACAATCTTCCATTGGCCATCAGGATTGCGCAATTTCCCATTCCGGTTTTAATTGGTATCGGTCATGAGATAGATCAATCTGTACTTGATCTTGTAGCTTATCGTTCATTAAAAACACCGACCGCTGTAGCCGATTTCCTGATTGAGCACAATGCTGATTTTGAAAACAGGCTTGAGGAAGTCAGCAGGTGGATTGTTGATGAAGTTGCTGATCGTATCCTGTCAGAAAAACAAAGGCTTGGTGATCTGGAACAATTATTAAAGCAGGGAATTTATTCACGGATCAGAATAGAAGAAAAGAGGATTGACCATATCATGAGCATGCTCAGGCATTCCGGAAAAAACATGATCGGGATTCACGAAAAGAAAATTGAATTTATGCATACACTGTTGTCTGCGATCGATCCGGATAAAGTGCTCGCCAGAGGTTACACGATCACCACGAGGAATGGTAAATCTGTGAGCTCAATTAAATCATTAGAAGAAGGTGCATTGATTGAAACCATTTTTCAGGATGGCACCGTAAAAAGTATTGTCGAATGAAAAAGAATGAGAACGATTACGATAAGGCCATGCATCAGCTTGAATCGCTTGTGCAGCGTATTCAATCAGGTGATATGGGACTTGAAGAAATGCGGGATGAAGTAAGAGCTGCAATGGAGCTTATTCAATTGTGCAGAAGCAAACTCAGGAATATTGAGACGGAGTTGGATGCTGCTTTGGAAGAAGAATGATCAAGGGATCAATGGATCAAGGGATCAATGGCAATAAGCAATAGGCAATAGGCAATGTGCAATATCAATTTGTGATAATGTTGCAGTAGTGTGCGGGGCTTGCCCCCGCCAACGAAATACCCCAGGCAATTTTAATTTGGGTAATGCTTCGACTTACTGCACTCGACCCAGTGCTACAGCTCAGCAACCGTTAGCGGAATTAGCGGCTATTATTTCAACTGGTAATGAGGAAGCAACCGGTAGTGTGTACCGAAAGCTATCGGTATCGAAGTGCCCAAAAAAAAAACGGTGGAAGCCGGCCCGGCGGCCTGCGCTTCCACCAACTTCACCAGTTGAAAACAATCTTTATTGCTGCTTTGGGATCCGGAGCATCTGACCTGGATAGATCAGATTAGGATCTTTCAGCATCGGTTTGTTAGCCTCAAATATAGCATTAAATTTCATTGCATCGCCATAGTGTTCTTTGGCAATTTTTGAAAGCGAATCACCTTTTTTGACCTCATAAAAAGTGGCTTGCGGCTCTTCTTTCACGACACTCATGCGGTCATCCACGGAAGACACACCCATATTGTTGCCCAGTGTAAGGACGACCAGTTCTCTGGCTACCTGAGTTTCCGCAACACCATAGACAGTAACCTTGTCATCATCGACATCGAGGGACAGGTTTGATACTGGCAGGTTTAATGCCTGAACTGCTCTCATCATAGCATCTTTTTTCATGCGATCTGCATCAGCAGTGGTTGGAGCTTTGCTAACTTCCTCTTCTTCTTTTTTATTGAAGATTTTAGCCCCGGCACCTTTCAAAAAGGAGAATAATCCCATATTATTGGTTTTTTGATGTGGTTAATTAGATAATACCCGGAAAGTCAATA
>JANMVA010000702.1:0-3772 GCA_031392195.1 Saprospiraceae bacterium
GCGATTTGTTTGGCGTAAGCTATGACATCTCTCGAGGCACCATGCACTTGAGGCGCACATCTGAATGAATACGGATCCTGCAGATGTTCTTTCTGATCATGGTGAATCACACTGTCTGAAAGCCAATATCGTAATGAAGCAGCGGCATCTATTTGTCCTTGTTGATTACGAATACGATGAATGTCTTCATCCAGTGGCGAAGCATTTGCATCAAAAGCATCCATCGACAAGGCAGCGCACATATCACATACTTCTGCAAGACGCGACGCATTTTCAATGGAGTAGATTAACCATGCCAATGAATACTGTGTGCCATTGATCAACGCAAGTCCTTCTTTTGCTTCAAGGATTAATGGTTCGAGATCGCAAAGTTGCATTGCTTTCAATGCAGGCATTTGTTCCCGTTTGTATACCACTTCACCCTCGCCCATTAATGGCAATGTGAGATGGGCTAATGGAGCAAGGTCACCACTCGCACCGAGAGATCCTGTAGTAGGGACAACCGGAGTGATATTGTGATTGTAAAAATCAATGAGCATTTGCACGACTTCGATCCTCACTCCTGAATATCCTTGTGCGAGACTTATGATCTTGAGTAGGAGGGTCAGCCTGACGATACTTGGGGGAGCTGCGGGACCTACACCGCAGGCATGAGACCGGAGGAGATTGCTCTGCAACTTCTGCACATCACCTGCTGAAATACCAATATTGTAGAGAGCTCCAAAACCTGTATTGATACCATAATACCTCTCATCAGAATTCTGAAGCAGGGACTCAAGTCCTTGCCGGTTGGCATTTATTTTTTGACGGACACCATCACTGAGTGAAATTTTTGAACCCAGCAGTGAAATGATCTCGCCGACATTCAGCTCCTTTCCCTCGAATAGATAGTTTTCCATGGGCTCAAAAATAGTGATCGGCTATCGGTAATCGGTGATCGCGTTCTTGTAGATCGATGAATGCGTTTCCTTTGATGTTAATTTGGTTTAGGGAGGAGTTAAATGAAGGTTAAAGAAACATACAGATTAAGTTTTTGAAAATATATTATCCACTTATCTATCAAGTGTTAAGCTGCAAAAACGATCTTTCCACTCCTGTATGTCATGAAACTTTTGAAAGCGGACTTTCGTCTTAATCCCGAAAGAAGAGCCAATAAATACAGTACTTTTGGCGTCTCTTCAACAAACCTTTAACCTTTTTACCTAAAAGACGATGAATAAAATCACCTTTCTGCTACTATTCCTTGCTTTCGGAGCCGTGACCCAACTGAGCGCGCAACGTATTGCCATCGTAGATATCACCCGCGTGCTTGAAGACATGCCGGATTATAAAACTGCCCAGGGCGAGCTCGACAACCTTGCAGCCACATGGCGCCAGGAAATTGCTCTCGAATACGATCAGATCAAGGCTATGTACAATAAATATCAGGCTGAGCAGGTACTGCTGTCAGAAGATGCACGTAAGACAAAAGAAGATGAGATCATGGAACGCGAAAAAGCCGTTCGTGAACTCCAGCGTGACAAATTTGGACCTGAGGGTCAGCTATTCAGAAAGCGTCAGGACCTCGTACAACCCATCCAGGAAAGAGTCTACGCGGCCATCCAGACTTATGCCGAAGACCGAGGCTTTGACTTCATTTTTGACAAAGGAGGAACAGGTGGCCTGATCTTCTCCAATGCCGAATATGATAAGACAGACGATATCATCAGGCTCGTTTCAAATTAAGGGCCGAATCATTATTTTTGCAGACATTTTCTTTTTAATTCACTCATATATCTTAAATGAAATCAATACTTAAATACTCGCTTATCCTCGTTCTGGCTATCGCGTTTCAGTTTTCCGCATCAGCGCAGAAGATAGGTTATGTCGAATCCGGCAGCTTACTGGAAATGATGCCTAAAGTCAAAGAAGCCGAATCCAACCTCGAAGCACTGAGCAAACAATTGCAGGCCAAAGGGCAGAAGATGATGACCGACTTCCAGACCAAATATCAGGACCTGGAAAGAAGGGCTCAGGCCGGCGACATCGCTCCAAAAGATCAGGAAGCACAAGTGGCTATGCTGAAGGAAGAAGAAAATAAAATCCTCCAGTATGAGCAGGAAATGCAAACTCAGCTCGCTGCAAGAAGAGACGAACTGTTGACACCCATCCTGAATGAAGTGAAGACAGCCATCCAGACTGTTGCTAAAGAAAATGGTTACACATACATTTTTGATGGCAGCCCCGGTGTTGGTGTCTTATTGTATGCTGATGAGACAACGAATGTGACAACTCTTGTCAAAGCCAAGCTGAATATTCAATAATCATATATTGATCGAATAAAAAAGGTCCTGGTAACAACCGGGACCTTTTTATTTCTATGCCATTCATTGGATTATTCTTCTTCGTCAGACTTTTCTTTTTCGTCTGCATCCTTATTCTCCAGCTTTTTGTCGGCAACTTCCTTGTTGAGGAATTCATTAATCTTATCGATCTCAAACGTGGATTCCATTTCGCCAAATGAATTGACGCGAATATCAAATCCTTTCAGCTCTTCGTGAAACGGAGGCCGGTTGCGGAGATGGTCGGGTGTTGTTTTTTTCTTTTTTGCCATTTTACAATTTGCAATTTTGAATTACCAGCAGCAGGAGTTTTCTCCAGCTGCCCAGTATGATTCCATCATATTTCTTTAGTTGCCGGAGAAAACTCCAGCAACGTGTATACTATTAAATACTCCCCCAGTATGATTCCATCATATTTCTTTGGTTGCAGGAGAAAACTCCAGCAACGTGTATACTATTTAATACTCCCTTTTAGACATTAACCGAAGACGTTCAACGGTTTTCTCTCTTCCCAGTATTGAAGCAATTGCAAATACATCAGGTCCTTGTATTGTACCCGTCAATGCCGCTCTCAACACCGGCATGATCGCACCCATCTTGATGCCTGAGGCATTGATCAGGTCCTTCACTATGATAGAAGTTGTTTCGTTGTCAAATTGTTCAGCATCCGATAAGGCTCCCGCTACTTTTTCAAGGAACGGTGCAAGTTCGGGTAGCCATTTTTTCCTGATCTCTGTTTCGTCAAACTGAAGTGTATCCGTGAAAAAATAACTTCCCTGTGTAAAGACCTCTTTTAATAAATGCAACCTTGGTTTCAACATATTGAATATGGCTTCCAGCGCTGAGTCATCTATTGAGATGCCCCTAGCATCAGCCTCATTCCTCAGTCTCGCTTTAGCATCATCAAAAGATAATTGCTGCACATATTGATGGTTAAACCAAAGCGCTTTATCAAAATCAAAACGGGCCCCTGCTTTGTGAATGCGTTCCGGATCAAAAGTGTGGATCAACTCATCAAGTGAAAATATTTCCTGCTCAGTCCCTGGATTCCATCCAAGAAATGCGAGAAAATTGATGACCGCCCCCGGTTCGAATCCATAACTATCGAAGCCATCTATGTTCTCCTCCGCATTGTCAGAAGGCCATGCAATCGGGAAAACCGGAAAGCCAAATTTCTGACCATCACGCTTGCTTAGTTTTCCCTGACCATTTGGTTTGAGGATCAGAGGGAGGTGAGAAAAAGTCGGCATTGATTCCTCCCAACCAAAAGCACGATATAATAAAACGTGATGCGCTGTACTCGGCAACCACTCTTCTCCACGGATGACGTCCGTGATCTTCATCAGGTGATCATCCACGACATTGGCCAGGTGATAAGTTGGAAAGCCATCTGCCTTCAACAAAACTTTATCATCCAGTTCATTGCTGTCAAAGGTGACTTCACCGCGGAT
>JANMVA010000012.1:0-1921 GCA_031392195.1 Saprospiraceae bacterium
CCGCTTACCACAGTTGCTGAGTTGGAGGCAATGGGATTAACGATCACGGATGCTTGTACGGTAGATGCTTCATTAGTTGTAACCAGCTCTGATGCTTTCTCAGGAACATGTCCGATCGTTGTGACAAGAACTTATACAATAACAGATGCTTGCGGAAATGCAACAATTGCAACCCAGGTAATCAATGTAGATGATAATACAGCACCGGCCATCACGGGAACGATCGAGGATACAAATATTGAAGGTTGTGAAGTGGAGGATGTTTTTCTTCCTGTCACAACCGTTGCAGAACTTGAGTTACTTGGTCTAACGATTTCGGATGCCTGTACTTCGAATGAAGGTTTAGTAGTCAGTAGCACTGATGACTCTTCGGGTGCATGCCCGATATTGGTGACCAGGACGTATGTGGTAAAAGATTCTTGTGGAAATGCAGAGTTTGCAATTCAACTGATCTTCGTCATGGATACGATCGCTCCAATAGTCATGGCTGACACGATCTCTCCATGTTATGAAACGATTGCCCTTGCAGAATCAGCAGCACTTGATGCTACCACGGCGACCGACAATTGTTCGTCTTCCTTGACATACGCTGTCGATACAGAAGTGACTTTATCTTGCGACTATCTGATTACGGTTACCGTATCGGATGCATGTGACAATATCAGTCTCGTTACTTACACTACAAGGATTAATTGCGATTCAATACACGTAAAAGCATTCCTTGAAGGGCCATATGATTCTTCCATTGAACTGATGGGAACCCTGTTGAATGAATACCACTTGTTACCAGGCCAGGATCCTGCCAACTCTTCAAATGAATTTGCTCAGGATTTTGGAGAAGCAGCTCCTCATGGCCAACCATATAATACAGCCCCCTGGAACCATTCAGGTTCAGAAGGTGACCGTTATGGAGATGATCCGGGAGATATACCATATTCACTCACCGTGGTCGATTGGGTATTATTATCGCTCAGAAGTGAAGACTCACTTGCAACCAGTGAAGTATGGAAATGTGCTGCCATGTTGCATGATGACGGAGAGATTGAAATACCTCCTGTATGCCCATGCCTTCCGGGTGTCAGTGGACCGGGATACTACATCGTAGTCGAACACCGGAATCATCTTCCGATGATGTCTGCGAGAACAGAAATGGTAGACGGAGCCATTTCATTTGACTTCACTCAGAATCAATCCTGGATCTGGAACCCCGGTTTTCCTGTTGGAGATGGCCAAAAGGTGATCGGGAATCATTACACGATGTATGCAGCTAATGGTGAACAAGTCCAGACGCGAAGCGATATTAATTCATTGGATGACGGACAGTGGCTCAATGACAATGGTAATTTATTCAGGTATTTACCGGGTGACTACAATCTCAGCGGAGACGTTGATGCTACAGACGAATATATGTGGCTTTTAAATAACTCCGTTTTTACGGTCATTCCTTTCTAGGGTTTTCGCATTAATAAAATTGATCAAAATGAAATTTATAAAAATAATTCTGATAAGCCTTCTGCTAAGCATTCAATTGACTCACTTAACAGGACAGACAAATTCGCCACTCTATCTGGTAGAGGCAGCCGGCGGTTGTGGAGCGATATCAAACTGCACGTTGAACAAAGTATGCTTTGATGTCATGATCATTCCGGATACGACAGCTATTATCAGTTCATATAATATCTGGATGCAATATACCGGGGGCGATCTCAATTACCAGTCTGATATTTCATGTCTTACTTCAAATGGCACTGACAATAACTTTAATAGCCAGGGGTATTATCGGTTTTCCGGAGTGACAGGAACAACAGTCGTCTCCGAGAACGTTGCTATTCGATTGCATAATATTTGTTTCACTTATACCAGTTTGGAAAACATCAAAGACAGGTTGATTCTGGTGGGTGGCACTGTATTTGGGTCTATC
>JANMVA010000025.1:0-3701 GCA_031392195.1 Saprospiraceae bacterium
ATTTCAAAAATTCACTCATCATTATGACCTCTAATATTGGGGTTCGCCAATTAAAGGACTTCGGTCAGGGAGTTGGTTTCGCTACGAAAGCAAGACAGGATGCCTCGGAAGATCTGACAAAATCAGTTATTCAGAGTGCGCTCAAACGCACTTTCAGTCCTGAATTTCTAAACAGAATTGATGATGTAGTGATATTCAACAGCCTGGATCGTGCACACATTCATCAGATCATTGATATCACATTGACGGATCTCTACAAGCGCATGGCTACCATGGGCTTTATACTGAGTCTGACAGATGAAGCTAAAGATTTCGTGGCAGAAAAAGGATTTGATCCTCAATTCGGGGCCAGGCCTTTGCACCGGGCTATTCAGAAATATATCGAAGATCCACTGGCAGAGTTTATCCTCACTGAAGCTCCTCCGGATGGAAGCAGCCTTGTAGCAGATCTCAATAAAGAAGCCCAGGAACTATTCATTCGACATCTTGTGATGGAAAAAGAAAGTTCTTGAGATCAGGATCCAGATCATTAGTTTTGCCTGTTCTGAAAGACCAGACGCAAATATTATTTCCAAAAAGCAACCACAGCCTTTTCAGGATGTTCTCCTCTCAGGGAAGCCAGACTTATGCTTCTTTTTTCTTTCACCTAAATTGTATTTAATCCTTGGCAAAACGATTTCCATCTAATTATCCATCCAAGCAAGACGATGCAAAATTTCAATTTAAAATCAACAGGGATATCCGGATTCCGGAAATACGCCTTGTTGGGGACAACCTTGATGATGTCAGCCAGGTAGCCGGCAGGGAAATTGAACCCGGCATCTATCCAACCAGGACAGTCCAAAACTGGGCTGAAGACCTGGGCCTGGACCTCGTCATGATATCGCCTAACGCCGAACCACCCGTTTGTAAAATCATCGAATTCAATAAATTCCTCTACAACAAGCGGAAAAAGGAGAAAGAAATTAAGGCCAATACCTCCAAAACAGTCATAAAGGAGATCCGTTTTGGACCAAATACGGATGAGCATGACTTCGAATTCAAGGTAAAACATGCCCAGAAATTCCTCGAGGAAGGTTCAAAAGTCAAAGCCTATGTCCATTTCAGAGGCCGGACAATTGTCTTTAAAGAACGGGGCGAGCTCCTGTTACTAAAAATGATGAAAGAAGTAGAAGAATTTGGGGCCGCCGAAGCCCTTCCAAAGATGGAAGGACGACGAATGATCGTAATCCTGGCACCCAAAAAGAAAAAGTAATCTTCAACCCTCACTTTGGTTATTAAGGACAAAATTCTATCTTTGCAGTCCTTTTTGATAAAAATCTACCGGTCATGCCAAAAATGAAGACCCATAGCAGTGCTAAGAAGCGCTTTAAGATTACCGGTTCCGGTAAGGTGAAGCGTTTCCAGGCAAATACTTCCCACAGGATGCGGAATAAGGATAAGAACACCAAATTGCGTCTTTCAGGCTCTACAATGGTCAGTGATGCTGATCTGAACAGAGTAAAGAGAATGCTGTGTAAATAATTTTTATCAACGTTATCTTATTTTTCACCGTTTGCCAGGCCCTAAGAGATGTCACTATCCCCTGTCCGACTAAAAAATTAAACGATGCCTAGATCAAATAATGCTGTTGCCTCGAGAAAGAGAAGGAAGAAAATCCTGAAGGCAACCCGCGGTTATTTTGGAGCCCGTAGAAATGTTTACACAGTTGCCAAAAACGCGCTTGAAAAAGCGATGGCTTACGCCTACAAAGACCGCCGGAAAAAGAAACGCCTTTTCCGCCGTTTATGGATTGCCCGTATCAATGCAGCAGCCCGCATCAATGGAACGACTTATTCTAAACTAATCAATAAGCTGAGCAAGGCAAATATTTCACTCAATCGCAAGACCCTCGCAGATTTAGCACTAAATCATCCCGAAGCGTTCAAAGCTGTCGTTCAGGCAGCCGGATAAATAAAATTATTCGGACTAGTCTCTCACCCTTTCTGGAACTGGAATAATTTACAAAGCCCAATTGAAGCAATATCAATTGGGTTTTTTCTTTTCATAAATGTTTACAGGATTATTTCCGCATCGCTTCCACAGGATCGAGTCTGGCAGCCTGCCAGGCAGGTATCAGCCCGGAAAGTACCCCAATGAAAATAGCCAGAAGCAATGCGATCATGATGTTCCCGCTCGAAAGTGCGATATCATAATTAAATGCAACTGAGGCAAGCTTCAATACACCAATCACTATAAGCAATCCGATCACTGCTCCGATCAGGCATAATACTACAGACTCTATCAGGAACTCAAGCAGAATAATGGATTGCCTGGCACCAAGTGCTTTCTTGATCCCAATAATACTTGTTCTCTCTTTGACGGAGACAAACATAATATTGGCCACGCTAAACATCCCAACCAGGATAGAAAATCCACCAATGAAAAGACCTACTAAATTCAGCACCCCAAAAATCTCCTCAAAAACTTTGGTTATCATTGAAAGCTGGTTAATTGAGAAATTCTCTTCCTCTCGCGGATTGATTTTCCTGAACCCCCTCAGTACACCGGTTACTTCATATCTGAGATCCTCGAGATTGACTCCTTCTTTAGCTTTGACATTCAGCGATGTCCCCCACGTATACTGAGATTTGACATTGATAATCTTTCTGGCCGCATTATAGCTGATCATGACCGCCTCATCAAACTGAAAAATACTGATGAGTGACTTGCCCTCCTTTTTCAGCACTCCGATAATCTGGAAGTCCAGGCCTTTAATCTTGACTTCTTTACCAATGGGATCAATAGATCCGAATAAGGACTCTGCCAGCAGCGAACCAATAATAGCACGGTTGGATCCTGTACTCATTTCAAAAGGGGTAAAAAACCGTCCGTCCTGATATTCAAGATTGAAGATATCCCCATAGTCCTCTGTCACCCCCACCATATAAGCCCCTTCAACACTATTGGAATTCCACTTCAAAGTTCTGCCGGGGATATAAACTGAAAAACTCGCCTTTTCAGCCAGTTTCAGCTTTTCCTTTAAGATTTGCAGGTCTTCATAGCTGGGTTGCGGTCTTCGCATATATTTCCACCATTCATGGCCCTCTTCACTCCACGGGGATCGATCTACGTAGAGGACATCATTGCCCAGTTTTTCGAAACTCCCGCTAATATTCTTTTTCAATGAATCAACAGCCGACAGCACTGAAATAACACAGATAATACCTATGCTGATGCCCGTCAGTGAAAGGAAACTCCTGAGCTTATTGGCAGATAACTGCTGAAAAGCCTGGATAATACTTTCATAAATGACCTTAATAAACATCATGCCTAAAACTACGTAAACCCTTTTACCCGTTTGGGGTTATTCGATTAAGGTAATTTACCGGACGACCTGCCACCGCTATTTTCGGAATCCCATGTAGATCAAAGAGATAGCTCAAAATAAGATAAGGGCAATTTGGATTTTGGAGTTCCGGAATGTTATCTTTGCCGTCCATTTTTTTATCCAAGCCAGATATGCGCACAAAACTTTCACAGTTTTCCTTTGACCTCCCGGAAAAACTAATTGCCAAATACCCTTCAAAAGAGAGAGATGAATCCAAATTGATGGTCGTCCATCGCAAGACAGGGCTGATGGAAAACAAGACTTTCAAAGATATCCTTGACTACTTCGAAGACGGAGATGTAATGGTATTAAATAATACTAAAGTTTTCCC
>JANMVA010000095.1:0-2742 GCA_031392195.1 Saprospiraceae bacterium
TCTTTGATCTCAAAGGTGTGTTGTCTACACACATCAATGACATTAACGATAATTATTATTACCTGAATGTCAAAAACCTGATGGCCGGACAATATACCCTTCTGCTTGAATTTGATCAGGGTGTGGCAGCGCGTCAGGTCATTGTGAATTAGATTTTTCCAATAAGAGCTTTTGGAAAGCGTATAAACACTGTCAAAATGAAAAAGATGAGTAACAGAGAATTTATTCACCGCACAGTCTACAAGAGCCATGTCATCCTGATGATCATCAGCGTACTTGTTGGTGTATTTGCCCTGACCAGGTGCCCGTCATCAGTTCGTCATGTGCAATCAGATATTCCTCAGGCAAGGTTAGTCGTCAATCGCACCAACGAACCTCAACAAACTCAACCTGTTGATCTCCAGGATGACAAAGCAAATAAGAAGAACATTAGGCATAATGTTAAACCTGAAAAGAAAATTAAGGAGCCAAAAAAGAATAATCCTGACCCCGTAGTCGAGTTCTTAGCCTTGTGTGTTCTTGGAGTTGGTATGCTCGCCGCTGCAGCTATTCTTGTTCTAATGTATGATTTCGTTCTTTTAGAAGTTGGTACATCAGCAGGATTTCTACTTGTAGGTGCCGCCTTTGCAGGGATCCTCTTTATCCTCATTTTTATTAAGTTAATTAAGCTTGGAAAGAAGCTCGGGAAAAAGCCAAAAGATAAATCAAGCTTGAGTAGCAGAAATGCTGTTAAGACAAAGGAGGAAAATGGATTCGTGATGAATGAGCAGATGGCAGATTAATCGAGTCCATTTGAAAATAATTATCTTTCCTGTGCTTCAAATGCAATGGAATGATATCATACGAAAAAATATTTGAGAATAACCGCAAATGGGTGAGCGATAAACGGGCCACAGACGACCTGTTTTTTGAAAAGCTCGCGAATGACCAGAACCCGGAGTATCTCTACATCGGTTGCAGCGACAGCCGCATCACCGCGGAGGATATGATGGGTGCGGCACCCGGAGAAGTATTTGTCCATCGCAACATCGGAAACCTCGTCGTCAGCATCGATCTCAATGTGATGTCGGTCATCAATTATGCGGTCAAACTTTTGCGAGTCAAGCACATCATCGTCTGTGGTCACTACAATTGCGGAGGTGTCCGCGCTGCAATGACACAAGAAGACATGGGCATTCTCAATCCATGGCTACGCAATATCCGCGATGTCTACCGTCTACACAATGTTGAATTGAATGCCATCCACGACACACACAAACGATTTGACCGGCTCGTTGAATTAAATGTGACTGAACAGGCGATCAACGTCATTAAGACTGCTGCCGTGCAACAACAATTTTTACGCAGCGGATATCCCATCGTTCATGGATGGGTGATGAATATTCACACCGGTAAGCTTATCGATCTGGAAATTGATTTCGAAAAGGAATTGAAAGGGATACAGGAAATCTACCGACTTTCCTGAATATTGGCTATGCCGTTAAGAATTTATTCACCACCGGAATTTTCTGACGCTCATTCCACAAAATGATGAGGCATGAAATAAACACAATGCATGCCATGTAAAACAATAAGCCGCCATCATCCATCACCTCAATTCCAAGTTTTGTCAAATGAAAGAATATCGCTCCGGCCATGGATCCCAGCGCCAGGGCAGCTCCCAGCCAGGTAGTCCGTGGGATGAAAAGCAGAATCACTGCAAGTAATTCGACGATTCCGGACCCGACACGTCCCCATGGTTCCATGCCTGTTGTCTCGAAAATATATACGCTCTCAGGTGCAGCTGTAAACTTGAAATAAAGTGTTTGCAATAAGATGACAGCCACAATCAGCTTGAGTATCATGATGAAAATGTGCCTGCCTTTCATAAAATAGAAATATGGGTTATCACTCGTAATAAGTCTGAATGATCCTCTTCACGTAAGGAAGTGAAGCAATGGCATAAAGTTTTTCCTTCCAATCCGTTCCCTTCGTGGTGACGATACAGAGATATTCTTCATCCGAACAGCCAATCCGTCCTTTGGCCATGCGAGGCATATTGACATTTGGTTCGATAGCTTTGACTTCGGCGATTTTAGCATCATCCCTGGGAATACAGAATTCATAATCCACCGCAACAGCACTGTCCATCATTCCTTTTTGATTGATCGTGGAATAATCGAAATCAATCTTGCGGAGTGTTTTCTTCGATACACCTTCATCGCATTTCGAAGCATTCATCATCAAAATGCAACATAAGGTGAGGAGTAAATATTTTGGGATTGCCATATGCTAAATATACTCAATCAAAAAACAAAAACATCAGGCCGGTCAGGATAAGGATGACACCCGAGATCAGCCCTGAATTGTGTTCCAGCTTATGCCAGTCCATTTTTTTCAGGCCTTGCATAGCTGCCCAGGCAAATAAGGTCATGCCGATCGCCGAGGTCAATGTATAAATGAGCGCAACGATGATGGTAGTCTCCAGACCCTGTGTACCGGAGATCAGGAACAATGCGCCGACCTCCAGGCAAGGGGACAGGAACATAGCGAGTAATAATGATCCCATGATATAGCTCATCGATGTCTGTGAGGCCAGTTTCAATTCTTTCAGGTGAAAATGCATGTGATGCTGATGGCGCCACATAAAGAGGATACCCAGTAGGATCAGAAGACCTGCTGCAATGAACCTAAAATAGGGTAGCAGACCATCCAATTTCATGCCTCCGTATGCCAGAAAGATCCCGATGAGCACAGTGCTCA
>JANMVA010000111.1:0-5278 GCA_031392195.1 Saprospiraceae bacterium
CCCACTGCTTCCCGATAGAATTTTCCACCTATCACCTGTGGAATGACGGCCCGATAAGTGGGCGTAAAAAACGCGTTGAAAATATTGAGGAGGAATACCAGCACATAAATTTGCCATTCTGACTGCACAAAAGCAATGCAGAATATAATGACCATCCGGATAAAATGCGAGATGTAAAGGATCTTCTTTCGATCGATCCTGTCAGCTAATACGCCCGCAAAAGGAGAAAAAATAATAAATGCAGCCACTCTCAGTGTTAATGCTGTGGCTAGTATCGCAGGGGAGCGTTCAGGATCCAATTGATAAGCCAATAAGGCCAGCCCTACCCACGAAAATGCATCTCCGATCAGGCTGATCGTCTGGGCGAGATAAAGCCTGGCAAATACCCTGTTCTTTAAAGGTTCAAAAGCCAATCGCAAGGACTGCCAGGTCGTTTTCTTTTCACTGTTGATCACTACACCCAAAGTAATTACATTTTAAATGCATGTACATCTTTCATCCTATGACTATTTAGTCTATAAAACTGTTGAGGAATGCAAATCACGATTCATTAACAAATATTGTGGAGTATGCTAACGTTTAGCTTTTTTGCTGAACTTCGTTCCCAGCTTACGAAAAGTCAGGTTCAAATCCCCTATCTTTGACTTGTTCATGAAGAAATGGTTATTCATATACCTCATTTTTAATTTATTGGCTGCTGCTTTGCCAATGGGTCTAACTATTTCAATCCTTCAGCTTGGCAATCTTGTTTCGCATTATCACGATCATGATCATCACGACCACGATACAAACATTCTCTCATTCATTGTATCACATTATCTTGACAATAGCCACCATGATGCTGATCACGATGCTCATGCAGAATTACCTTTTCACAACTCACCCGGAGAAGGTCTGAGTATCACACCACAGGCACCTTTTTTATTGCCCCTACCTATTTCTAGTATTGCTTGTTCAAAAATGATCCTTCAGGATATAACTGTAAGTGATTATTCACAACACTTCCCTACATCTTCCTACCTGGAAGACATCTGGCAGCCTCCGAAAGCATAGCCTTTCATTTTTTCGTCATTTAGATTGAATTTGATTTTTACGTAAATCTCATCTGATAAGACGATCTCTTCAATGATGTCTACACATCTGCGTATTTCCGTTTTCATACCCGATTTCAAATTAATATTCAATGAAAAAGTTATTTCACCTCATGGTGGTTCTTGCCTGTGTGTTTTACAGCTGCAGATCTTCTCATGAAGAATCACATACCTCTGACCCGGCAGGCCAAACGGAACTCGAGCCATTAGCCTTTACGCTATACAGCAAAAAAACTGAGCTCTTTATTGAATTCAAACCGCTTGTTGTTGGCAGTGAAAGTCGTTTTGCGGCACACTTTACTATTCTGGGGGAATACTTCAAGCCGATTACCGAGGGAACGATTATACTATCGATGGTTGGGCAGAATGGAACACAAACGATTACTGCTGACAAGCCCGAAGTACCAGGCATTTTCAGGTTAAGAATGACACCTGAAAAAGAGGGCGTTCACCAATTGGTATTTAATATCAAAACACCTACCTATGTCGATACGATTGTGCTTGAAAATATCCCTGTTTATCCGGATGAAAAAACCGCTTTAGCTAACCAACCCGAAGCCGAAGGCGGTGGAGGCGATATTTCTTATCTGAAAGAACAAGCCTGGAAAGTGGACTTTGCTACTGTGCAGGCACAGGTGCAACCATTTAGTGAGATCATCAAAACAAGTGGGCAGATCCTTTCTGCCCCGGGCGACGAAGCGGTATTAATTGCCCAGATCGACGGCATAGTTTCATTCTCCGGAAATGGCCTTATCGCCGGAAGTTCAATCAGATCTGGTGCATCGATCCTCACGGTGAAAAGTAATGAAATAGTGCGTAGTACATTAAGCGGAGAAGTACAGCGAGCCGAGAGTGATCTTGCTGCGGCAAAAGCCAATTATGATCGCGCAACTGAACTGGTCAAGGATCAGATTATTTCTCAAAAAGAATTTCTTGAAGCAAAGCTCCGCTATGAAAATGCCCAAACGGCGCTTAGGACAGCAAGAACTTCCAGTAGTTTCAATACGAACAGGCAAAGTGTGACAGCTCCCATTGGTGGATTTCTAAAAAATGTTTCTGTTGAAAATGGGCAATTTGTTACTGCCGGTCAAACACTCGCGACAATTTCTAAAAATAAAAAACTGATCCTCCGGGCGGAAGTTTCACAAAAATATTTTGCCAAACTTTCATCCATCTCGGCAGCAAATTTTAAAACTACTGAAGGGACTAAAGTTTATAGCACGCGTGATCTAAATGGTAAGCTAATTTCTTTCGGCAAGAGCGCAGATGCGAGCACTCCATTTGTGCCCATCACATTTGAGATAGATAACCTGGGAGAATTTATTCCGGGCTCAGTTGTTGAAGTTTTCTTACAATCCGGCAGTTCTGATGCATTAGTGATCCCTTACTCTTCATTAATTGAAGAACAAGGCATTTTCTATGTCTATGTTCAGACAGAAGGCGAGAGCTTTCAAAAACGGGAAGTAAAAATCGGGGCAACAGATGGCCTCCATGTTCAGATTATCTCCGGAGTCGTTGCCGGCGAACGTGTGGTAAGTAAAGGCGCATACCAAATCAAATTGTCCACGGCATCCGGCACGCTGCCGGCTCACGGTCACGAACACTAAACCATCGGAACATGCTCAATCAAATAATTAATTTTTCGCTCAACAATCGGTTGCTCGTGATCGTGGCATCTGTCCTGCTGATCATATTCGGATCGATAGTGGCAACCCGCATGGATGTGGATGTGTTCCCGGACTTAACTGCTCCCACAGTGGTCGTTCTGACAGAAGCGCATGGAATGGCGCCGGAAGAAGTAGAGAAACTAGTCACGTTTCCACTCGAAACAGCTGTTAACGGTGCTACGAATGTTCGTCGCGTGAGATCCTCATCCTCTGCAGGGATTTCCATCGTTTGGGTGGAATTTGAATGGGATACAGACATTTATAAAGCGAGGCAAATCGTCAATGAAAAAATTACAACTGTGGCTGAAAGTTTGCCTCAGGGAGTTGGTAATCCTACGATGGCGCCGCAATCAAGTATCATGGGTGAAATCATGCTCATCAGTCTGACAGCCGATTCCACTTCGCAGATGGAGCTTCGTACGATAGCAGATTGGTCTGTGAGACCACTTCTCCTGGCAACAGGTGGTGTTGCTCAGGTCATCATCATCGGTGGAGAATACAAGCAATACCAGATTTTAGCTTCGCCTCAGAAGATGAATTTCTACGGTGTTTCACTCAACGAGTTACTTGAGGCAGCTCAACAGGCGAATGGTAATTCTTCAGGTGGATTTGTCAATGAATTTGGCAACGAATACATCGTCAGAGGAATGGGCAGGACTAGTGACATCAGTGAACTAGCCAAATCCGTGATAAAATCATCGAATGGCCGCACCGTAAAAATTGAAGATGTCGCGGAAATCAAGATCGGTCCTTCACCAAAAATTGGAGATGGTTCTCTCAATGGTGAGCCTGCAGTCATCATGACTGTGATGAAACAACCAGCAACAAACACCTTGCTTCTCACTGAGAAGATCGATGAAACAATTGCAGGAATTTCTAAAAACCTGCCTGCCGATATTAAAATCAACACACGCATTTTCAGACAGGCTGATTTTATCAATGCTTCTATTGGCAATATTCAAAAGACACTGGTCGAAGGAAGCATATTCGTTGTCATCATCCTTTTCTTATTTCTGATGAATTGGCGAGCCACCATTATTTCTTTATTGGCTATACCTATATCGTTGATCGTTGCGATCCTGACACTCAAGTGGCTTGGGTTTACGATCAATACAATGAGTCTTGGGGGAATGGCAATAGCGATTGGAGCGCTAGTGGACGATGCCATTATCGATGTCGAAAATGTTTTCAAACGTTTAAAACAAAATGCTACTTTGCCTGCGGCAGAAAGACGGAATACAATTCAGGTTGTGTTTGATGCTTCCGTTGAAATCAGGACGAGTATCATTAATGCCACCTTCATCATTATCGTTGCATTTGTGCCCTTGTTTTTCCTTTCAGGCATGGAAGGAAAACTACTGGCTCCATTGGGGATTGCCTTTATCGTATCCTTGTTTGCATCCCTTATAGTGTCCATCACGCTCACACCTGTGCTGACGAGTTATTTGTTGGCGGATCAGAACATGTTGCAACGTCAGCATGGTGAAAGCTGGCTCGTACATCGCCTGCAGTCGGGTTACGCTTATGCATTGGAAAAAGTGATGAAAATAAAAACGGGTGTAATCGCTTTTTCACTCTTGCTCCTGGTGGCTGCGGTGTTCGTTTTATCCGGATTAGGGCGAAGTTTCTTGCCTGAATTTAATGAGGGTTCCCTGGTAATATCAGCTGTCTCATTACCGGGCATTTCACTTGCAGAAAGTAATCAGATAGGAAGCCGGATAGAGAAAGAATTATTGACTGTGCCGGAAATAAAGATTACGACGAGGCGTACTGGAAGAGCTGAGCTGGATGAACATGCCCAGGGTGTGAATGCTGCCGAAATTGATGCACCCTTTGTGCTTGAAGATCGAAGCAGAGAAGAATTCATGGTGGATGTCCGGTCAAAATTGGCCAATGTGTCCGGGGTAAATATTACGATCGGTCAACCAATAGGACACCGGATCGATCATATGCTTTCAGGTACAAGAGCAAATATTGCCATCAAAATCTTTGGAACAGATCTGTCCAGGCTTTTTGATATTTCGAATCAAATTAAAACTGCCATTACCGACATCGAAGGATTGGTTGACCTGAGTGTAGAGCAGCAAGTGGACATTCCACAGATCCAAATAAAAGCTAAGCGGGATTTACTCAATCATTACGGAATATCGGTGGGTGCTTTTAATGAATTCGTCGATGTGGCCTTTGCGGGAGAAAAAGTATCAGAAGTCTATGAAGGAACAAAGAGTTTTGATTTAGTGCTTCGATTTGATGATGCGAATCGTGGAAAAATCGAAAATATTCGCAATACCATGATCGATGGTGCAGATGGTCAGAAAATTCCGCTTCACTACATAGCGGATATTGTAAGTACTGCAGGGCCGAATACAATCAACCGGGAAAATGTACAACGTAAAACCGTGGTTTCGGTCAATGTTGCAGGGCGTGATCAAAAAAGTGCAGTAGAGGAAATTCAAAAGACAATCAATGAAAAGATCTTGTTACCAGAAGGCTACCGCATCGAATATGGCGGACAATTCC
>JANMVA010000227.1:0-3306 GCA_031392195.1 Saprospiraceae bacterium
TGATGATACCAGCATCCCTGTGAGTCGTGCGAATAAAGGAAAGTTTCGTGAGACGTGAGACGCCGATCTGTAATCAGCAAATGATAATTCCCAGGCTCCAGGTCATTTATCGTCAAGTGATTTGTAAAGTGAATACCGTTACCTGTCCAAAGTAATGAGATACGGTGCAAGACCGCCTCCAATGGTCGCAGTTGCGCCATTGAGCTGTAATCAGGATATGGTATTGGTCAACGTTAGTTTTTCTCTACAACAATCCTTTTTACAAAATAACCATCTGCAGCATCAATCCTCACCACATACATTCCTGCAGGTAAATCATCTACATCTATCATACGCGCATTTTTCCATGATCCGCTTTTGACTCCTAACACTGAATACAACTCTGCCGTATAATCACCGGCGAACTTTGTATCAATGTATATTTCTGTAGTCGAAGGGTTTGGATATATAGAAAAAGCATCCTCATGCAAAGCTGGCAGACCGGTAGTCAGATCCAATATCTCAACAGTATCACTGACGCTACAGTCATTACTGTCAAACAAATGGAGCACATAGGTTCCGGGTGACAAGCCGTCAATGTCTTCATCAAAACTTATGAAACCATCTGGGCCTAACCATTGCGGATGATATGGAAGTGTGCCTCCGTTAAAGGTAACATCAATGGATGCCACGGATGTATCTGTCAAGTGTGCCACCTCATCAATCGTAAAATAAAATGTATCGGGCTGCAATATCTGCACATCGATAAAGGATGAACATCCATCCTGGCCAAGATCTGTAACGGTCACACTGTACCAACCCGCGCATAAGTCAAACACAACATTGGAGGTATCGCCGATGCTCCAGTCGTACTCAAACGGACCCACACCACCAAGCGGTACGACAAAGATCAGCCCATCGCAACTGTCGTGACAAAAAACATGCTGCACTTCATTTTCGGAAATAATAAAACAGGCGAATTCTGTTACTTCTACTTCCGCCGTATCCGAACAACCATTGGAATCCGTAAGTGTCACAGAATAAATATCCGCCTCAAGACCGGTGATCAATGAATCAGTACTACCATTACTCCACTCATATGAATAAGGTTGCGTACCTCCTGTTGGCACGACCCATGCAGTACCATCCTGACCAAGTTCAGTTTCTTCGGTGCTACCGGTAGTCGCAATTAATTCATCAGGCTCGACAACTGAAAACGTCGCTTCAGCCGTGCAACCGGTGATGTCTGTGACAGTCACGAAGTAATCACCCGCACAAAGATCCTGCAGACTTTCTGATGAAGAACCCGTATTCCAAATAATGGACATCCACACACCATTCAGATCAATACCACCATCACACAATCCATTGCAAGTCACATCAGTTACTGTCCCTGTTAGCAGAGCGCACGGCCCAGCTTCCACAATGACGGTATCGAATGCTTCACAATTATTATCATCCGTGACAATCACTGAATATGTACCCGGTGCCAGTCCGGAAATAGAAGGTGTCAATTCTCCATTGCTCCACAGGTATTCGTACTGGGTACTGCCACCACTTGCTTCGACTGTAGCAGTGCCATCATTCGCTCCACTAAATGTTTCATTTGTAGACGTCGCATCAGCCACCAATAAATCCGGTTCTGAAACAATCCAGTCACCATTGACGATGCAATTGTCAGCATCGGTCACAGTCACTGAATAATCACCTGCACACAATGCTTCTGCAGTTTCATCACCATCACCATGACTCCATTCGTATGTAAAAGGAGCCACACCATTAATGATCTGAATAATTGAAATACTGCCATCACATACGCCAAAACAGGATACATCTGTCACAGCCGCTTCGATCAATAAATCGACACAACCAAATGGATTGATGACCGCTTCAGATATTTCATCGCAACCCGCATCATCAATGACTGTAATTGTATATACACCGGGTGTTAAATTTTCGATTGATTGAGTTGTTGCTCCATTGTTCCAGAGATAAGTATATGGCTGCAATCCTTCGGATGGTTCTGCAGATGCAGTTCCGTCGTTTGCACCGTCTGAAGTTTCATCTGTGGAATTGATTTCAAGAGTCATCGGCTCGAGATCTGCTGGCGAAAAAATCACTGTCTCTATTGATAACTCAGAATTTGTGCCATCAGTCACTGTAAGACCATAAATTCCTTCTGCAAGATTTTGTATATCGGGTGTGGTTTCTCCATTACTCCATTCATATAGATATGGAGGCAACCCACCATTCACTTCTGTATCAATTGAGCCATTTCCATTGCAATATGAAAAATCGTGCTGAACAACAACATCAATTGCTAGAGGCTCGCCCATCGACAGTGTATATACAGTACCCTCTGGTGGGGTACCAAACATTGTTAATGGCTCGGTCGTCAGGTATGGACTTGTAGGCTCGCCTGTGATTAAGTGAACATTCGTAAGCTCATCATTAAATTCATCATAGTCAGTAGCGCCAATAATAGCGCCTGGCTGTCCTTCATAAAACAGAGCTGGATCGTCGATCGAAGCGGGTCCGTAGCGAAACTGGATCTTATTGCTTCCTTCATATAACCACATCTGGAAATTGATGAACATATCCATTGATTTCAATGCATCATATTCTGCATACGAGCCTGCATTTTTATATTCCAGTTTAAAGATCCTGGAACCCGGTACGCCATCTACCTTAAAGCTTATCGGTGACAAAGATTCAGCTCCATTTACTTCGCCGCGATCCAATAAATCGCATTCAAAAGGAATGACATAGGCAAAGATGTCTTCATCATTGGTGGGTGCTGCAAATAAAGCTCCTAAACCATAGAATTGAAAGATGTCGGTCGTCGTCTCATTGAGCTGAAAGTCAAATGGCAAACCGACTACATATTCCGGATCATCCCAGATCTCACCATTGTTTAATGAAATGGCCCCTGTCAGATCTACATAAGGCTCCATGGTTGTAGCGAGGTCATAAATAAATGTACCCAGGTAGCGATGAGCATGTGATAAACCAGGGAGAAAATGATTTTTTCTATTTATACCTGATTGTGCGGATAAAATAACAACAAGGATTAGAAGGGGTAATAAACAAATGAAACGTTTCATGAAGAAAAATTTTGAATGTGGAGTACCTGAAATTTTGAAAAAGATAGATAGAATAAATCAAACCAAAAGTAATAGCCTTATACAGGGAGGAAAGACCCTGGCGTGGTTGGGTATAATGGATTCAGGTTTGTACAAATCACCCCATGCTTGTTTAGTGTCCTTTGTGCTTACTTTGTGCCTTTGTGGTGAAAGATTATTACATACACCCAACCCTTTTCTATCC
>JANMVA010000246.1:0-5030 GCA_031392195.1 Saprospiraceae bacterium
AAATCCTGGATCCGGGATTAGCTCCCAAGCATATTACCCCCGGAGAAAGGAATGCAATAAGCGTCTATAAAACCAATCTTGGCCTGAGCCTTTACCTGGGCGCCGGGGCCATAATACCCATTAATGATAATATTACTGCACTCATCGAACCAAGATTTTTATACCGTATCAAACCAGTGACCCTGGAGTCTTATCCCATAGAGGAGAAGAGGCATTTTGCAGGACTAAACTTAGGGATCAGGTACCATTTTAATTAATTAATCTGACAGAGAAGCAGCATTATGAAAGCGAAACGTGTCTATAAAACTAAAAACAGAGAAATGAGCAAGTTTTTTTATGTGGTTGGAATTGCGGTGGTTATGATGTCGTGTGGCAAGGACATCGACCTCTTCGTTCCAAGAGAGAGTCAGGGCCCGGTGGGCGATATTACACGACTGAAGGAGAGGCTGTTAGACGGAATCCAGGATGATATTGTATCTACAATCAAGGTCCCATGTGATGGTGACAAAGCTTTTCAGATAGGAGACCTCGTGATAGATATTCCAGCTGGCTTTGTTGATCTGACGCTGTACCCATGTTCCTCAGGATATTTTGATCTTGAGGTCACCATCTGCGACTCCAAAGGAGAAATCCTGATAGCAGGCATCCCCACGATTTCAGAAGGCACACTTTTAGAATCAAGAATTGAGGTCAAACTCCAGTTGAAACAAGCCGGATCAGTGGTTCATCTCAATCATGGCAAAACAATCCGACTGCTCGTAAATGACCCGGATCCGCGTGACCGCATGGAATTGTTTTTTGGAAACGCGGATAATTCTGAATGGCTGCAGGCAGACAATAATCCAGACACATGGGACAATGTTGCAAACACTGAATGGTTTATTCAGCAGGACAGCAATCAGACGATCTCCGGATTCGGATATGAATGCTTTGCAGATACAATGGATTGGATCAATGTCGATGTGTTCTTTGCTATACCAGAAGATCAACGGACTACGGTATGCGTAGAATTACCTGAAGAATATACCAATACCAACACTCAGATATTTATGGTTTTTGATGACTACAAAAGCATAGTTCATCTCCCGGGGAATGCAGACATCAAGCAGTTTTGTGAGCACTATGGTTCCACACCGATTGGCTTCAATGTCACAATCGTCGCCATTTCTGAATTAGGAGAAGGCACTTATATGTTTGCCTCTAAAAGCACTTCAGTGACTGAAAACCTCGAAGTGAAATTATCCCCGGTCAGAACACCATTCAATGAAATTGAAAATTATCTCAGGGCTTTGTAAAAAAGCTGAAGCATAATGAGATTTAATACGCTTAGAAAGATTTGAGTTTAGATTAAATAAGAATTTCAAAATCCTTTTTTGCCAACAACAAAGCCCCTTTCGTGGGGCTTTTTTTATTTGGCTAAAGGAGGAATGCCTTATTCAAAAGTGCAAGCCGGATTAAACAGCTTCCACTCTCATTTGCTGAGCGCGTTGTGCTTTCTTTCTCTCTTCCTCGTCAAGGATTGTTTTCCGCATACGAACGCTCGCCGGAGTGACTTCGATACACTCATCCTGCTGGATATACTCCATGCATTCTTCAAGTGTCATCAATCTCTTGGGTGCAATGATAGTAGCAGCATCACTTCCGCTGTCACGCATGTTCGTCAGCTTCTTTCCTTCCGTGGCATTGACGACGATATCACCGGGACGATTGTTTTCACCAATGATCATGCCTTTATAGACTTCTTCTGAAGGATCAACGAAGAAATATCCTCTATCCTGAAGTTTGTCAATTGAATATCCGGTAGTTGTACCGGGATCCTTCGCGAGAAGCACACCATTCGTCCTTCCCGGAATATTTCCTTTCCAGGGTTTATATTCTGTAAAACGATGGCTCATCACAGCTTCTCCTGCTGTCTGAGTCAACATCGTAGAACGCAATCCGATCAGCCCTCTGGAAGGAATTTCAAACTCGAGATGTTGAAATTCACCTTTCGCTTCCATGACAAGTAATTCACCTTTCCGTCTTGTGACCAGGTCAATTGCTCTAGAGGAATATTGATCGGGAACATCAATCACGAGGTTCTCATAAGGCTCGCACTTGACACCATCTATATTTTTGATAATGACCTGCGGCTGACCTACAGTCAGCTCATATCCTTCGCGGCGCATCGTCTCGATCAAGATACCAAGGTGAAGAATACCACGTCCGTATACCAGAAAACTATCTGCACTCTCCGTGTCTTCAACTTTCATCGCAAGATTCTTTTCAGTCTCTCTCCACAACCTGTCACGAAGATGACGTGAAGTCACAAACTTCCCTTCTTTACCAAAGAAAGGAGAATTGTTGATCCCGAAAGTCATGCTCATCGTAGGTTCGTCCACTGCAACAAATGGCAATCCTTCAGGAGCATCAAAATCGGCAATGGTCTCACCAATTTTAAAATCATCAAGACCTACCACTGCACACAGGTCACCAGCCATTACTTCCTGAACTTTCTTCTTACCCATGCCTTCGAAGATGTACAATTCTTTTGCACGGCTTCTGGTCACTGTACCGTCTGCCTGTACAATCGAAACTGCTTGGTTTTCACGGATCGTACCGCGATTTACCTTTCCTACATCAATACGGCCTTGGTATGAAGAAAAATCAAGTGAGGTGATTTGCATTTGCAATGTGCCCTGATGCGCAATCGGCGCAGGTACTAATTTGAGAATGCCATCGAGTAAAGGAGTGATGTCTGCACACTCTTCCAATGTATCATTAAACCAACCATGTTTTCCCGATCCGTAGTAAGTAGCAAAATCGAGTTGCTCTTCTGTAGCATCGAGGCTATGGAACAGATCAAACACATCATTGTGAATGTCGATTGGACGGCAGTTTGGTTTGTCAACTTTGTTGATGACCACGATTGGCCTTAAATGCAGTTGAAGTGCTTTTTGCAGAACGAATCTTGTCTGCGGCATCGGGCCTTCAAATGCATCTACCAGAAGTAATACACCATCTGCCATGCGCAATACACGTTCTACTTCTCCTCCAAAATCAGAGTGACCCGGTGTGTCGATCACATTGATCTTGACACCTTTGTAGGTGACGGCAGCATTCTTGGAGAAGATGGTAATCCCTCTTTCACGTTCCAGATCATTCGAATCCATGATCAGCTCACCGGTCTCCTGGTGATCTTTGAAAACCTTGGTGGCCTGCAGGATTTTATCTACAAGCGTGGTTTTTCCATGATCAACGTGAGCGATGATGGCGATATTCCGGATATTTTCATTGATCTGTGACATAAGCAATTATAGCTGTTTGAAAGCGGGTGCAAAGGTAAGGATATAATGACGAAATACCTCATAGTGTTTGATATGACCTTCTTACATATGCATGAGATGCACTATAAATAGATAACAAAGGCCCTACACCCTAATGTTTTCAATGGGGAGCGGATCATTTTGATCAATGTCAATAAAGTGTAAAGAAGGAGCAGAAGTCTCGGTTATCTTTGCGCCATGGCTCTGTGGTATAACGGATAGTACGTAGGTCTTCGGAACCTGAGGCCGGGGTTCGATTCCCTGCAGAGCTACTTTCTAAAACAGAAACAGGTTTGCAAAGAGCATTTATTCTGCTTCTCTGCAAACCTGTTCGTTTTTATTTGGTATTTTATTGGAACAACAAAAGTTTCCAACGGCTGTGGCAGGCTTCTTTGGAAAATCGTCCAAATGCGTAATTGAATTCTGCCTGTAATTGTGCTGCTGTCGCAACTGTTTTCCTGTCGAGATCCGGATCAAAATCCATCTCAACTGGATAAAATTCTGCTTTGCCTTCAGGTGATACCATGTCTTCAAATGAATAATGAATCCTGATACCCAGGTTGAGGGTAAACAAATCACTTCCCAACAGGTAGGATCCAAATCCAAATACACCTGACATGTAACTGTTTTCAAATAAATCAGAAACATCGGTCGTCACATCCGGATTATACCTTGTCAATGTGACATCACCCATGTTGCTGTACTTGCCTCCGAGCTCAACATAAGCTCCGTTGCCACTGTACCGGAACATCACCAGCATATCACTGTGTTTCCAAATAAAACGGCTATGGGGATCACTGCTGAAATCAAAATCCTGCTTGGATTTTGCTGACATGTATTCCAGCGAAACGCCGGCATGATATCCAAAATTAAAACCTAATCGACCGCCAATCGCATGACCGGTGGAGAGGGTGTGTTTGTAATTGCCACTGTCAAATATATTTCCATCGAGCATCATGGTTGGTCCATAAGCGCCTTTCACGCCTGCATCAAACCACAACTGACTGTTGGCAGAAAAGGCCAGTGTCACTACTAATAAAAGAGTAAAAAAATACTTCATGATTGTCAAAATTTTAGAGCTGCAAGATATGCATTATTTCAAACCTCTCCGCCTCATTTCGGCAACAATCAATTGGAATTCACGGCTCATCTCACCTCGCACTGCTGAGTTCTCCCGTGCTCTGCGGATCAGGTAAGGAATGACTTCCCGGACAGGACCATAGGGTACATATTTAGCCACATTATAACCTTCATGTGCGAGATTAAATGTGATGTAATCACTCATCCCATAGAGCTGACAAAAATTAAGGTGTGCATGGTTTCTTGGAAGGCCTTTTTCTGCAATTAATTCGGCCTGGTATAGATTGCTTTTGAGATTGTGCGATCCGTTACAGGATGCAATTTCCAGGTAGTGCTCTACACAATATCTGACTGCTTCGTTAAAATCCTTGTCCGTATTTTCTTTGGTGTCATGAATGGGCGATGGATATCCATACTCCATTGCTTTTACCCTCTCCTTTTCCATGTAAGCACCCCGCACAAATTTAGCACCCAGGATATAACCTTTTGATTTCGCTTCCTGATGATCTGCTTTCAGATGAGCAAGTTTGTCTTTACGGTATAATTGATATGTGTGGTACACGACCACTTTGTGTTTGTTATATTTTTCCATCATGGCTTTTACCAGCTCATCAATGGTTCCCTGCATCCAGGTTTCTTCAGCAT
>JANMVA010000251.1:0-2819 GCA_031392195.1 Saprospiraceae bacterium
GTTTTTATCTCTTCGGGCGCAAGATAGGAATTCACGCTTCCGCTATGGGTCAGGGCAACTTTAAAGGGATTGCCTGTTTCTTTTTGTTGATAGCGAACGGTTACCTTTGCCTTCCATTAAAAAAATGAACATGGAAGTGAAAACCAGCGTCAAAACTGATAAATACCAGGGGCATGATTATTATCTGCTCGATGAGCTATTGAGTGAGGATCATCTGCTCGCCAGGGAGGCAGTGCGTGCATGGGTAAAGCAGGAAGTCAGCCCTATCATTGAGGATTACTCCAACAGAGCTGAATGCCCGACTCACCTTTTTAAAGGCCTGGCAGAAATCGGAGCTTTTGGCCCCAGCCTGCCTGTAGAATATGGAGGCGGAGGTATGGATGAGATAGCTTATGGTGTGATCATGCAGGAATTAGAGCGTGGAGATTCCGGAGTCAGATCTATGGCTTCTGTGCAGGGGTCACTCGTCATGTACCCCATATATAAATATGCCACTGAAACACTCAAGAAAAAATACCTCCCAAAGCTCGGAAGCGGAGAAATGATAGGCTGTTTCGGCCTGACGGAGCCGGATCATGGCTCAAATCCGAGCGGCATGGAGAGCAGGATTACAGATGATGGGGATGCCTACATCCTCAATGGAGCAAAATTATGGATCACCAACAGCCCGGTGGCGGATCTGGCTGTAGTTTGGGCAAAGGATGATGAAAACCAGATTAGGGGCATGATCGTGGAGAGAGAATGGAAGGGCTTTTCAGCTCCTGAAATCCATGGTAAATGGTCCTTGAGGGCGGCCATTACCGGGGAATTGGTCTTTGATGAGGTGCGGGTTCCCAAAACGCATGTTTTTGAAGTTAAAGGACTTAAAGGTCCATTGGCCTGTCTTTCAAAAGCCCGGTACGGTATTGCCTGGGGCGCCATTGGTGCAGCCCTGGATTGTTATGACAGCGCATTGAGGTATTCACTCGAGCGCGAGCAGTTTGGCAGGCCTATAGGAGGGTTTCAGCTGACGCAAAAGAAGCTGGCGGAAATGATCACGGAGATCACCAAAGCCCAGTTACTTGCCTGGAGATTGGGAACATTGGCGAATGCTGGAAAAGCAACACCAGCCCAGATATCGATGGCAAAGCGGAATAATGTATTCATGGCATTACAGATTGCGCGGGAAGCAAGGCAGATCCACGGGGGCATGGGGATCACCAATGAGTACCCGATCATGCGGCACATGATGAACCTTGAGACGGTCCTCACTTATGAGGGAACACATGATATACATCTGCTGATCACCGGTCAGGATATCACCGGATTAAATGCGTTTTCTTAATGAAATCATAAGCGGTGCATCAATTATGTAGACAGATACACCACTATGGTCTAATAATACGTTTAATCACTTGCCGGAAGCCAACATTTGAATTAATTTTTCATTCTCTGATGGTATCAACTAACCGGTCAAGAACTGTAAGAATGTTGTCAAAAGCGTCTCTCGTTTTTTTTATTTGTTATTGCATCCTCCCTTTGCGCGTGAGTGCACAGCAGGCCATCACGTTGGTCAATCCCTCATTTGAGGACATGCCACGAAAAGGTGGTGAACCCACTATTCCGATCAAGGGATGGCATGATTGCGGCCTGTCTAAGTTTCCGGGTGAGAGCCCCCCGGATATTCATCCCGTTCCCGGTGTTGCATGGGAAGTTTCGAAAGACGCATATGATGGTGAGACCTTTCTCGGAATGGTGACCAGGTATAATGATACATATGAATCTCTTTCTCAGGCGTTGGGTTCGCCCATCCAGGGAGGTGTATGTTATAGCTTTTCAGCATTTATCGCCCGGTCAGATCAATACAAGAGTGGAACCACCAGATCCTCACAAACACTTGAAAATTTTGTACGTCCTGCGGTACTGCTTATTTGGGGTGGCAATTCTTTTTGTGATAAAGCAGAACTACTAGGTGAATCACCGGCCGTATCCAATGCTGAATGGAAGTTTTACAAGTTTTTATTTCAGCCTCAAAAAACGCACAAGTATATCACGATCGAAGCATTTTATAAAACACCTATACTGGAAGGGTATAACGGTCATATTTTACTCGATGCTTTTTCAAATATCTCACCTGTCGATTGCCCATTGATCCCACAGGATATCATTGCGGAGGTTAGTGATCCGCCATCGAAGATGGAAGTTATTTCCAATACCACCACCTCACATACGTCATCTTCAAAAACAACCAAAGGCGGATCTTCTTCGACGACTACATCCGGAACAATTACTGCTCCTGTAAGAACATTTACGCCGGTGCTACTACCTCAGCTTGTTCAGGCGAAAATGTTTGTTGGACAAAAAATCCGGTTGACCAATCTTTATTTTAAAGCTGATTCGATCAATCTGATGCCTGAATCGTATAAAGTGCTTAACGAGCTGGCAGACTACCTGAAGACGTATCCAAAAACTACAATCGAAGTTGGTGGCCATACGAATACAGTTCCGACAGAAGATTATTGTTACAAGTTGTCTACAGCCCGAGCGAAATCTGTCAAGGAATATCTAATATCTCAGGGTATAAGCGAAACGCGCCTGCAGTATAAAGGCTATGGAAAATCTGATCCCTTGATCAAGTATGATGCATACAACCGCGACGCGCGCCTGAAGAATCAGCGTGTGGAGATCAAGATCCTTTCACTTTCGTAAGTCAAGAGAATGCTCGTTGTTGGAGTTTTCTCCCACAACCAAATGAGCTGCATAGCGGCTCATTATTATTACCTTGTTTTGATGCAGTCAAAAAAAATCATCTTCCCCTTCTGGCTCCTGATCTTTTGTTG
>JANMVA010000287.1:0-3103 GCA_031392195.1 Saprospiraceae bacterium
CGGATTGCAATCGTTACCAGACAAAGCTGTGCTTACCGTAACTAATCTTTCAGAACAAATAGTCACGATGGCGAAGGGAAACAAGCAGGTAATACCAATCTGGCCTTTAGGTGATACAGCAGAAGGGACTATAAGTTTTCATTTTCCAGCTATGAGCATTAATGTTGGAAACTTTGACGTCAATATAAATCTTGAATTACCAGATAATATTCGAATACATAGCACAGCTGGAGAAGATGTACCAGCTGGATATGTCCGAAAAACTTGTGAATGCAGTGTCAACCCAACTATAACAAAAACCGGAAATACATTTTCAGTTCAGGCAAACGGTGCATGCGGGGGAGCACATGGTATAGGTATTCAAACATTTGAACGTTGCAAAACGGCTTATATTGGATATGACTGGCAGGTTACATCTGGTGCCGAAAATGCAGATATAAACGGGCCTGGTAATACTTCGGGCTTTACAGTAAAACCAAAAAACAACGGTCAATTCATTATTTGTGTTGTGGTCACTGTTGTTTGTATTGATGGTACAACCTGTTCAAATACGGTTTGTATAAACCAGGATGGAATAACCATGGCGCCTGGAACTATAGTTCGGACTCCGCCGACGCTTGGAGACCCGACTACTGAGCGTCCACCTCCCTCAAAATGTAACTGCAGTTGCACTGTTGCTATCACTGCATTAGGTGCAGCGGGAAAAGATCATAACTATTCAGCTGTTGCCAATGCACAATGTACAGGTTCTTCCGGCACTGGAACAACACGTCTGAGATGCAGTGTGACTTCTGTTTCGTATGAATGGGCCGTTCTGGGTGTAGCACCCACTACCAGGATCAAAGGAGCCGCGAACCAGCCTGCAGTTACTATTGAACGTGATGCTACTGATCCATTTAATTTACAGGTAACCGCCACCGTTATATGTTCTGATGGCACCACCTGTCAATGTATTGCTGTTTTAGAAGTGGGTGGTAGTAAAAAAACCTGCAGCCCCGTTGTGACGGAGAAAGTGGGACCAAAGATGAATGGGGGGTTAGTTAATGTGCACTATGGTATATCTGGCAGGAGTCCGATACCCCGTGATGAATTTATTATTCTGCAAGCAGAAGCCGCTGATTGGGACGAGATTGAATTTCGCTGTGATCCGGCAAAACCTGATTGTCCCGATGAACCAAGTATAAAGAATTTTGGTATTGAAGGCCGGGTCGCTTTTCGATGGAGTACTCCAGAAGGCAGCTTTGTAAAACTTGGCTGTTTACCGAATGACATGACCACCACAGGAGACCGGGTGATTTTCAAACCTCCCGCTATTCCATTACCGACAATAGGCAATGATACAACGGTCAGGTTCCAGATCAGTTTGCAGATCACAGATGATGGCTCTCCTTTCCCGGACGGACCCGAAAACAAGATCATTAATGTAATGATCAAAAGATCAAAAAACAAACCTGATTTTTACAATGTATCCATTACTGGAGGAACAGGAACGCCACCCAGGAGGCCAACGCCTTCTGAGACACTCAAAACCTGTCTTACCCTTGATCCGGAATGGAATTCCGGTGATGACCTGACTGATCCGGTTATCATCAAACCAACGAAAGTTCAGAATAGTGATAAAATGGTGAATGGCCAGTGGCTTTTACTCACTGCAACTGATCAACAGGATATGGACAAGATTGTGTATCGATGCACTTCGGAGAACAAATGCGAAACCAGCGTTCTTGAGAAAGCATACATCGAACCAATAAAATGGGAATGGGACATCGTAAGAGGCGGAGGTGAATTCATAACTGGTAAACAAGGAGGATCAGTAATCTATCAACCCCCACTTGAAAGCACCGCCGAAGAGACCGAAGTGGTTATCCGCCTCACTGTATCGAATGTACGTTCTGGCAATCCTAATACACCGGGTTCAAGCCGCATGGATCTTTCTAAAAATTCCTCGGAGCTCGTAATAAAATACTACCGTCCGGGTATCCGACTTGAACATCCCCCGTTGACCTGGCTCCCCGAGGATACCAATAGCGTACAAATAAATTCCAAATTGATGTATCGTGAAAATGGCCAATGGATAGACGGCCTGGCACATATGTGTCGTATCCATTTTTTTGAATTAATGGATGTTTCAAAACAAAAAGGTGTTTGTATGAACGAGCCGGTTCCAAACAAGGCCGACATTTGTAGTGACCTTTATATGACTTATGAAGACCGGCATGAAGGTTTCCCGATTGCGAGACATAGAAATTGTGATACGCTTCATCCAATAGCAAGTACGATCGCTCCTGTCCTGGCATATGGGATAAGAGTTCGTTCACGAGATTTTGGTGCTTATGCCGCATTCAGGAGTTTCGCGACCGTAGAAAAAGAAAAAGATACAAGACCGTTATATGTCTCTATACCGGTAAAACGTGATGAGGTAAGTCATCCGAACCGGAGACCTAAAAAAACTGAGTATAATGATAACAGGATAACCATTCCTCATGATATTGATGAAAATCACATTGCAGATGGGGGATGGACAGTTTGGGGCGGAGGACATGTGGATGATCCTGAAATAAACAATCAGGACGATGATAATATGCCAGCGGGTGACGGATTCAATGGAGACGGCCTCGTAAATTATGAAGAGTACCGGGGATTCCGTGTGCATATTAATAGAATTGATACACATCACCGGGCTTCTCCTCTTAATAAAGATATTTTTATACGTAACCGGGATGACCTGCCGCTTGGATTATATGAAACAATCTCAGGTTTGCATGTACACCCGATCTCTGAAAGGCAATACATCTCAGATGAACTGCGTTTCATCAATTTCAATTTTGATCCGGCTGTTCACAGCCAGCTTCAAAAAGGACTTAGGTTATTACGGTACAACTTTGCCAAACAAATACCCAAGTACAAGGACACCAAGCTGGAAGCATTACTTGGTGTTGCCGAATCAACAACAGAAAATCCAACAAGACCTAATGAGCAGATCAGGGAGATGATATTCACAGGCAGGATTAAACAGGTTGCACCCCCGGCGAGGATGACGATCGCGTAGTAGTAGCCGTCGGCCGGGGGCGACCAGGTCGACGTACGGACCGACCCGGGTACG
>JANMVA010000293.1:0-1840 GCA_031392195.1 Saprospiraceae bacterium
AGTATTCCCACTTCTTCAGGCTTATGGTATCTGGATGCCTATGCCGAAAATGATACCGATCCCATGCCACACCTGGCTATGTATCATCCCGGACTTAATCCGGTGGGTGTTGTTACAGTCCGGATCCATTCAGAATGCATCACAGGAGACCTTTTTGGTTCCAAGCGCTGTGACTGCGGTTCCCAACTTGAGAAAAGCCTGATCGAAATAGCACGTGAAAAAGGTGTGCTCATCTATCTGCGCCAGGAAGGCAGAGGCATAGGTCTGATCAATAAACTAAAGGCCTACAATTTACAGGATGAGGGGTTTAACACGGTTGATGCCAATCATCAGTTGGGTTTTGAAACTGATGAACGATCTTATCACACGGCCACGTTCATTCTAAAAGATCTGGGAATCAAAGCGATCAGGTTGCTGACAAACAATCCTGAAAAAATAAGCTCACTCTCCAGAAGCGGAATTCAGATCGTAGACCGCGTACCTCTTATGACTGAACCTCACCAGGACAATGAAGATTATCTCCGCATCAAGAGGGACCTGATGGGACATTTACTCGATTAAAATGGAACAACTCCGACCGGAAATAATTCTTGCCCAGCATGGATGATGACAGACTTGTTGCATTTGAACGCCTGCTTGGGATCATGGATGAGCTTCGTGAAAAGTGTCCCTGGGATCGTAAGCAAGACATCCATTCCCTCAGAAACCTGACAATTGAAGAAACCTATGAATTAGCTGACTCCATCCTCAAAGAAGACTGGAAAGGAATCGGCGAGGAACTGGGTGACCTGCTTCTCCACATTGTGTTTTACGCCAAGCTCGGTGAGGAAAAAGGAGCATTCGATATCACGTCAATCATCGATCATGAATGTGAAAAGCTGATCAGACGCCATCCGCATATTTATGGGAATGTCGTAGTGGACGGTGAGGAGGAAGTAAAGAGAAATTGGGAAGTGATCAAGCAAACTGAAGGCAAGAAATCGGTTCTTTCGGGGGTTCCTGATTCCCTTCCTGCTATGATCAAAGCATTTCGCATGCAGGACAAGACACGGCAAGTTGGATTTGAATGGGAGAACGAAGGTCAGGTGTGGGAAAAGGTGGAAGAGGAGATAGGGGAATTTAAAGAGGTGTCGAATTCCACTTCCGACAAAGCAGTATTAGAAGATGAATTTGGTGATATTCTGTTTTCGCTGGTCAATTATGCCAGGTATAGGGGAATTGATCCTGAAACAGCTCTTGAAAAGGTAAATCAGAAGTTTAAAAGGCGATTTGAGTACATAGAAGAAAATGCTCCTAAGGCATTGACCGACATGACATTAGGTGAGATGGATGCCTTATGGAATGAGGCCAAGATCCAGGAGAGAAGCAAAAAGTAACAAAACCCTGATTTTCCTGGCAAAACGCGTATCTTCGCCGCGCGAAAAAAATTAACCAAAAAATTCGTCATTACTTAAAGCGTCCAATGACATGGCAATTTATCTAACAACAGCAAAGAAGAGCGAAATCTTCAACGATTTTGGAGGGAAGCCCACCAACACTGGTGGAACTGAATCACAAGTTGCGTTGATGACTCACAGAATCAATGAGTTATCCAAGCACCTGCAGACCAATGCCAAGGACAATTCCTGCAAAAGAGCTCTACTCACAATGGTTGGGAAGCGAAAGCGCCTGCTTCATTATATAATGAAAAAGGATATTCAGCGCTATCGCGAAATCATCGAGAGGTTGGGTATCAGGAAGTAATGTTGATATTCCCTTGATTTTCAAGGGGTGTATCGCATTGCCAAGGGTCCGGCGGCCTCTCACAGCTCAATTTTCAGTTTGCTTTTTGCTTTAGACC
>JANMVA010000316.1:0-1542 GCA_031392195.1 Saprospiraceae bacterium
AGTACCCGCTTTAGTGTGGGTGCATGGTGGACCGGGCGGACAATCGAGGACGGGATACAGTGCACTGATCCAATACCTGGTGAATCATGGTTATGCTGTGCTGGCTGTCAATAACCGGGGCAGCAGTGGTTATGGCAAAACATTTTTCAAAATGGATGACCGCAATCATGGTGACAAGGATCTCAAGGATTGTATAGCAGGAAAGAAATGGCTTGCTGAACAAGATTATATAGACGGTGAGAAAATCGGGATCATAGGTGGTAGTTATGGAGGCTATATGACAATGGCTGCAATGACTTTTGCTCCGGATGAGTTTAATGTCGGGGTCAATATTTTTGGTGTGACGAATTGGCTGAGGACATTGAAATCCATACCACCGTATTGGGAATCTTTCAGAAAAGCATTGTATGATGAGTTAGGTGATCCCAATACAGAAGATTCGACGAGGTTGTATGCCATATCTCCTCTATTTCATGCTGACAAAGTAAAGAACCCGATCATGGTGCTGCAGGGAGCAAATGATCCGCGTGTATTGCAAATCGAATCAGATGAGATCGTCGAAGGTGTAAAGAAAAACAATGTACCTGTCGAATACATTGTCTTCCCTGATGAAGGACATGGTTTCGTGAAAAAAGAAAATGAAATCAAAGGTTATCGGGAGATCTTACGTTTTCTCGATACGCATCTCAAAAAACCTATACAGGGATAAATCTGAAGGAACTGGAAGAGCGTTGCATGGTCAACGCTCTTTTACATTCAGGATAAACACACCCTTGTCGTCCTGGCCATAAATCCTGTCTGAAAAATAATGCACTCTGAAATCAGTGATCTTTTGTTCAACAGTTAATGCATTCCTGCATTTCAATCCCGCCAGATCAAAGAGTCTGATCTCATCACCGGATGGAAAAGCCAAAACCTGGTCTGTCAGCGAAAAATTTTCTCCTGCATCATTTAGTGGCTGGAGATAGTGTGCAAAATCATCGAACACAGCGATCGGCTGAGCTATTTCTTTCAACAAAAGGTAATGGTCAACATCAAAAATAAAATCAGGTCGCGCAGACGGAGGCCTGATCATATCGAATGGATCTGAAGTGAGGATGGCGTTGCCTTTGTCATCCATTTTTCGAAGGACTTTATTCGTACCATCAAATATCCATATGGCATTGTCCGACGAAAGCCCTGCAGCCGTTACATCCTGGATACTCCAATCCGCAAGACGTATGCGCTGCAATTCTGACAATGTCCGGTCATAAAGCAAGATCATCTGCTGGTCACGATAGAAGACCATCATTTTAAATGGATTGTCGATGTCAAAGGAATGCACTGCTCCTAAATTGGGATTGATCACGTGATGCTTCAATTGCCCAGTGGAATCAAATTTGCTCAACCTGTCATCTTCATCGAGGATAAACAAGTTTCCCAATCCGTCAACATCCATCGATTTGATTTCAGGAAACAGGATAAAATACTCACGAGCGATATACTGAGTCACCGGTGGCTTCGTAGGTACGCACGCTACTAAACATAAAACAGTCGATATAA
>JANMVA010000378.1:0-3458 GCA_031392195.1 Saprospiraceae bacterium
CTGGTAATGAAAACCCGAAATATGATTATGCGGATGCTTTCAGAAAATACCTGGTTGAAAATCTTCCGGATTCCAAAACGCACCGGATTTACTTCGATCATGGAACTGCAACACGTGACAGTCATTATGAAGCACATCAAATCCTGGTCGATACGATCATGAGAGCACATGGATACACGGATCAAAACTTGATAACAAAAAAGTTTGAAGGTGATGAGCACTCGGAAGCTGCCTGGGCACGGAGATTGAATTATCCGTTGGAGTTTCTGCTCGGAAAAAAATAGGCGAAGGCGGAGGCGGAGGCGGAGGCGAAGGGATTAGAATTGTAGTGGTGGGGCTTGCCCTGCCCCCAGGTATTCATCAAAATCAGAAAACATAGGCGTTAAGCTGCGCTTAACGCCAATTAGGCTTTTATAGAGACTGCGAGACGATCCCGATAGCTATCGGGATCAGCATTCTCAAAAAGAAATTTAGAACTTTCGTTGAACGCAGTGAAACGCCGCACATGAATAAAGAAAATCTGTTGATCATTTGTGTTGATCTGCTGGGAAGAAGAGAAGAAGAATACTTGATAATAAAGTTTACTGTTCATTTTTCATTAACGCATCAATCTCCTTCACAATCTGATCCTTCTGCGTCCACAGGATAAAGTGATTTTCATCCTCAAAAATTAAAGTCCTGACCGTATCCGCATTGACAAGCTTAACACGGGCAAGGTTGAGATTTTCAAAAGGCACAAGGACATCTTTTGTTCCGTGAATAAGAGAAACAGGTACAGTAATTTTTGTCCAGAAATTTTCCATGTACTTAAGATCTTCTTTCAATGTCATCAATTCCTGGTTAGACACTTTCAATGATATTGGGAATATTTCACGGACGAGAGGAAGGTCAATCCATTTTCGCCAATAGATCGGAGGTTCCTGTTCATAATTAACCGATCCGGCAATGATACAAAGGCCTCTTATTTTTTCCGGACGATCAATAGTCGTTTGTACGATCACTGGTGCGCCATAACTATGACCTACAAGCCAATAACCTGAATATCCCAATTCTTCTATGAGCGTTGAAAGAATTTTGGCTTGTTGTTTTAAAGAGGGTTCTGACCTCCCAAAATCAGATAAGCCAAAACCCGGTCTGTCATAGGCAATCAGGTCTGCATTTTCAAGCAGCGTGTCATTGTCCATATATTCCAAATACGCATCTAATGATCCGGGGGATCCATGTACAAAAACAATGGCATTGGCTTTTTTACTTCTGGATGTCACCAGGTAACTAATGTGGCGTCCATCGACTTGCAGGGCTTTAATTTCTTTTCTTTCAAATTTTCCCTTTAATGATAATAGTACATCTTCATTGCTTTTGCGCATTTTCATCGACCCCGACATTCTGAGTACTAAAAGGAAAACGATGGGCAATAAAATAAGAGAGAGTCCAATCCAGCGGATCCAGCGCAGAAGTTTTGATCTTCGATTTCTGATCATACTGCTTTTAATATTTCCTGTTCTTGCCTTTCTTCAATCCACACTCGTGATTGATGTGCTGTATCAGCACCATATAATAATGGACCGAATGAAACGCGGCATTGAATTTTTTTCAACCGGAAGAGCTGAAAGAAATGCGGAATGAACGTATGATCGCCTATGTATGCTACGCGCGGGCTCTCGTATAAAATAGCAATGGGCTGAACCGGGACACCGGCCATTTGTGCTGCTTCGAATGAGCGTGGTCGAAATGGAAGTGTGCCTGGCCCTGCTGAAGTTGTTCCTTCAGGAAAAACGAGGATCGACGTGCCTGACTCCAGTGCCTCTTTAATTGCATTGGCTGTTTGCGTTCGACTATTCTTATTTTCCCGCTTGACAAAGATGGTTCCCACGAGGTAACCCGCGAGACCGATGAGAGGCCATCTCAAAATTTCAGCCTTAGCGACTACATTGGCCTCTACCTTGATCAGGATCAGGAAAGGATCCGTGTATCCAATATGGTTGGCCACAAAAAGGCAGGTGCCTTTATGTGGCTCTCCTTCGACCTGCATCATCAATCCCATCTCAGCGGGTACATGGCTCAACCATCTTCTTCGCAATCGCGCACCAGCCACCTGTTTGGATTTTCCAATCAAGACAAAAAACAGGAAACCTGCAATATGAATGATCGTCGAGAAAGCAAAGTAGAAGAAGCGCCAGATAACCCTGATCCATGCCTGCATCAAACAAAGAAAAGCGAACAAAACGAGACCTTGAAATCAATTTCATTTTGAGAAAATCTGCTCTTCAGGCTGGAATTTTTTTTTCATCATTTTCCAATCCCTCGAAAACCCCCTTATATACCCTTATAAAACCTGTGTTTTCTTCGGGGAAAACACTGAAAGTAATGGTGGAAAACATGGAGGAAATAAGAATATTTACACTGATTTTTAGCTTGTAAACAACTGTATTTCAGATACTTGTAAGACCATTTCAAATATCCTGCAATCCTTTTTTGTTATGCTCCGTTAATAGTACAAATCGGGATAGTCATCAGTGGGAGACGGGGAGAGGGAAAAGTTCTATGCCGGTCTGAAACGAACGAAAAGACTAAATCATTCATCTAATCACATTTTATTTAAATCTCTAAGTACCATGACAGAAATAAAAAATCAAATCGAAAATTCCAATGAAAAAATCGTTGGCTGGAAAATAGCCACCATCATTCTTGGAGTTCTCTTCATCGCTGCCGTTGCATTTGGTGCGATGTATTACAACAGGCACAGCGATGCTTCGATGAAAGCCACTGACCTCAGCTCACAACTTGACAATACACGTACTCAACTGGAAGGCGAACTGACCACATTGAACGGAGCGTACGATGATCAGATCAAGGTGAATGACACCTTATCTGTAAGCCTTCAGACTAAAATCGCTGAAGTAGAGGACCTGCAGACTCGTATTGCAGCCGCTAAGAAAGAATTGAAATCCAGCCAGGCTAACAACTCTAAGATCAAAGCCAGACTGGATCAGATGGAAGCTTTAAAATCAGCTCTCGAAGCCGATATCGTAAGCCTCAGAGATGCTAACGTCACATTGACTGCCAGCAACCAACAACTGAATACAGAACTGACTTCTTCAAAAGAAGAGATCAGCAGCCTGAATACAAAAGTGATGACGTTGACAGCTTCAAATGATAAGCTTGGCAACCGTCTGAAAGTATTGGCACCTGCCGGATTCCGCGCTGATAATATTACTGTAGTCAGTGCAGATCGCAAAGACAATCCTACTTCTAAAGGAAGAAGGATCGATGAGATCACAGTGACTTTCGATCTGAACAATATTCCTGAAGAACTGCAAGGCAGCCGCGAACTGTACCTCGTATTGACAGAATTCAATGGCAATCCGGTTGCAGTCGTTCCAGGCAAAGATGTGAATCTTACCTTCGGTAGCGAGGCAGTGAATGTACGTGCAGCAGACCTTGAAAAAGTAAACCTG
>JANMVA010000443.1:0-10186 GCA_031392195.1 Saprospiraceae bacterium
GATTAGGATCAATTTCAAATCTATGAAGATTATGATGTTAGAGGCAAGCTGACTGAACTCATTTGGCTCACTAAGTAGCTCGCTATACTCAGGAACGCGGATTAATTAAGATCGATTATGATCAATTTCGAGGCACACAGACCATGATGTTGAGCGAAGTCGAAACATCATTAACGGGATTGCATGGAAAATAACCCAAGTAAAATTTCGGTCATTGAGCGAAGTCGAAATGACCCGCGTATATTTAGCACTTCAATTTCCCGAAAACAACCATGTCTTCTCCAAAACGCATCTGCCTCATCTGTGTTGAAATTTTTGCCTGGGGCAAGTATGGGGGATTTGGCAAAGCCACCAGGATCATCGGCCGCGAATTAGTTAAGCGAGGATACGAAGTCTTCGCTGTTGTTCCGCGCAGGGAGAATCAACAGGAAGAAGAGATGCTCGATGGGATACGGGTACTGAGCTTCAAACGTGAAGATCTTTTATCCTCCGGCAAGATTTATAAAAAGATCAATGCGGACATCTATCATTCCTGCGAACCATCACTTGGCACATGGCTGGCGATGAAGAATGTTCCCAAGGCTACGCATCTCGTTACTGCGAGAGATCCGCGTGAACGAAAGGACTGGATGATGGAATTTTCTTATCCAAGCCAAAGCCGTATTCAGGTCATTCAGAATTATATATACGAATACAATTTTATCGTACGCAAAGCTGTGCGCAATGCAGAAGGTGTTTTTGTGCCCGCCCATTTTTTGAAAGAGAAAGCAAAGAGGATCTATAATTATCATTCAGAGATAGGTTTCCTGCCCACACCAACTGAGATCCCCGGTCATGTGGTGAAGTCCGAAAAGCCCAGTGTACTCTTTATGTCACGAATCGATCCAAGGAAAAGACCTGAATTGACAATGTCCCTGGCTGAAAAATTTCCGGATGTAACATTTCATATTGCAGGTAAAGCGCGTATGCCTGCGTATGAAAGCCAGTTGATAGAACAATATGGACATCTCCCTAATTTGCGCTTTCATGGTTTTGTCAACCAGTTTGAAGGGAACGGGCATCACGAATTACTTGCTCAGTCATGGATCCATATCAATACATCCGTCAGGGAAGGTTTGCCCAATTCATTTGTCGAAGCTTCAGGACATAAATGTGCAATTCTCAGTCAGGTCAACCCGGATGACTTTGCATCAAGCTTTGGAATTCATGCCATTGATGAAAGTTTTGAGGACGGTCTGCACGCTTTATTGAAGGATGATCTTTGGAAGGTAAAAGGTGAGAAAGGGTATGAATATGTGAGAAATGTCTATGAAGTCAGTGCAGCTATTCAGGCACACGAAGAAGTTTATCACCGGAATTTCAGACAGAAGTAATTTAATAACTTTCGTCCCCGGAATCGAGCCCCTAATGGCAAAAAAGAGAATAAAGTCAAAATCCACTACAACAGCAGTACCATCAGAGGTTGGGGCGAAGCAACCGATTGAAATACCAGCCTGGACAATTATAATTATAGCAGCATTACTTGGGGGCTTGACATATTATGTACTTCATCCGATCCAGGCTTTTTATTCTTCTTCGAATGTCATGACTGCCGGCATGACTATTTTCTGTGCTTTTTTGGCAGCAGTATGCAGCACACCGGTTTTTTCCAAACACATCTCCAACATTCAAAAGATATCATTTGGATTGTTGGTCATCCATTTGCTTCTTAATCTCAGCAACACCTACAGTTGGGTACCGCCGAATGAAATCACAAATTTTATCGCAAATGCCCTGACTATTCCTCTTGGTATTATTTGGTTTTTCATTCTTCGCGATCAATCGATTTCTCTGGTTCAATCTTCAAAAGTGATGAGGCCAGAAGATCAAAGTGTTTTTTCGCTGAAATCCGTTTTGAGCAATAAAGCCATTGTTGCTTTGATGCTGGTCGTATTTGGCATCTGTGCCGTGATGATTTTTTATCGTCTTGGGTATTACGATATCTGGGAAGATGAGAATCTCGTGATCAATGCTGCATTGGGCATGAAGGATCAGGGACTCGACTATCTCGATGAGGGCTACCGTAGGACATGGCTTCATACTTATATGATCGCGCGCTTCTTTGATGTCTTTGGTGTATCAGAATTTACAGGGAGATTGCCGGGCGCTATATTTGGTTTGTTTTTCGTGCTCATCAGCTTCTTTGTTTTCGTTAGATGGTACGGGGTGGCATTACTGGCAGTTCTTCTTCCTCTTGTTTGCCTGCTCAATGATAATTTCTTGTTGCTCTTTCGCTACATGCGGATGTATGCATTGCTCATCCCGATTTTCTTATGGGCCGTTTATTTTTTCTACAGGACATTAACGTTGAAGGACAATATTGTTTATTATAAAGGGAAAAAAGTCACCTGGCTTAATCAATATGTAGTCTATGGCCTGGGTTCCTTCTTTTTTATTTTTCTCCTGGCTCATCTTCATAAGCTTGCCATGATCGTGTTGCCGGTTTTATTTCTCGCGATCCTGATTATGGCGATTCGCAGCCGGACAAAATACCTGAAGTATGTATTGTTCACTTTTGCAGGTGCAACAATCATTCTTGCTGTTCTGACATTCGGACTTGAATTGCATGCACTGAGGATGTTCCGGCAGGTTACAGGCCGTATTTTTGCGGAGCATCATTATTTCCCTGAGTATTATCAATACGTATTGGAGAACGGTTTGCCACTCAATGCAACACTGACGACCTTAATCGCAGGGTTGGGATTGTTTAATGCTCGAGAATCATTTCGCACCCTGTCCATTCTGTTTATCAGTTACATGTTGATCGTCATCTCACTGATCAGCATGGTGTATCTCATTGGCGCAGAAGGCAGGGACTACCGCTACATTGCTCATATCGTTCCGTTTGTGGTAGGTGCCTCTATGTATATATGGTATCGTACCGCCGGAAAAATTTTCGCAGGCAGAGCCCAATGGATATTATTCGTATTCTTGATTTCTTCATCTTTTCAATTCGCCAAAGAATATAAACGGGTCTATGTAGATCATCCATGGGCACCATCTTATTCTGTTGTATATAAATCGCTCAGGCAACAATATAAACCCGGAGATGCATTATTTGCGATTAACGTGAAGACATTTTATCTCGATCCGAAGGAACTGGCGGGTGATCGTTTTTATAAGGTGCCTAACAAGAAGCAATTGACAATGGAGCAATTCAGGACCGCACTACAAAATGCAAAGCAGGGCTGGTTTATGTGGGAAAAACATAAGTCTTACCACTGGCGCGATGAGATTCTCCAATACATGTATTCCCATTTTCAACTGGTGCACGGAGGTCAACAGGACAATTACGGGATAGATTTGTTTTATTTTGATGAAAGCATGATTGAATAGCGACAATGATAGAAAAAATTAAAATCAGTCCGCTTGGGTGATTCCTTTAAACTGGATTTCATAGGCATCGGTGCTTCCAAAGCAGGGACCACCTGGCTTGGTCATATGCTGGATGCACATCCTCAGATCTGTGTTTCCGAACCCAGAGAAGTGGAATTCTTTAATGAGATACTTCAGTTTCGCGAGAAGGTATCACCGAACTACAGTAAAGGATTCAATTGGTATCGCAAGTTTTTTAACCATTGCAAGCCCGGCCAATTGAAAGGCGAGATAACGCCGCGGTATGGTATGGATCCGATAGCTGCTAAGCGAATTAGAGAGCATAATCCGCAGATCAAAATATTTCTCTGCATGCGCAGCCCGGTCGATCGCATCTGGTCGCATTACAGATTCGCGTCATCGTTTGAAAAAAAGGAAGATCGTGTGCTTGAAATGGCTATCAGGGAGGAGCCGATGTATATGAGGATGTCACAGTATTTCAAAACCATTTCCCTTTATCTTGAATATTTCTCGAAAGATCAGATATTCCTGGTCTGGTTTGAAGACATTCAACAGAAGCCTGATTTGTTACTCAAGGATATTTATACATTTCTTGGTGTTGATCCGGCCTTTCGTCCTCCACATTCGGACAAGGCATCCAATGCCGCCAGGATCAGCCGGTTTAGAAAGTTGCAACGGACGATCCGCAGGTTCAAAACATTTATGGTTTCAGTTGGTCTTTCAGGTGTTGTCAAAAACCTGAAAAAGGCCGGCCTTGGTGAAATCATCATGAGGGCAAATAGCAGACCCTTACATAAAGCAGCTATTCAGGCAGAGATGAAAGAGTATATCATCGACCAGGTGCGGGATGATGTAATCCAATTGTCAGCATATACCGGAAAAGATTTAAGTCATTGGTTGAAGTAATGTTTTGCATTTTCGCATCAGAAATCATATCTCCTCTTTATTCATGGCCGCCAAAAAAATAAAATCAACTCAAAAAATCATCGCGAAGAAAACGGTGGATGCCATTCCGTGGCCGTGGAGTGACAGGCAGACCTTTTGGATTTTTTTGGGCCTGATTACTACGGGGACCCTCATCCTGTTTTCCAAATATTTATTCGGAGACCAGCTATTCATTTTCACAGACGCCGGTGCGGACCCCATCACCATATTCTATCCCAACCTGGTGCATGCTGCCAGATATTTTCAGGAAGTCGGGCTGCCTGGATGGTCTTTTTACATTGGCCTGGGCAATAATTTTTATCCGGGCTATGTGATCAATCCGCTCAACTGGATTTACATGCCGATGAGCCCCACTTCCATCGCACATATGATTGGTTGGGTCCAGGCCTTCATCATTATTGGTACAGGTCTTTTATTTTATAGGTTTTTGAAGGAGGCTAAATTTTCACCGGCAGTGCGCATCATCGGTGGTATCATGTATACGTACGGTGGTTATCTGATTATTGGCAGCAGTTGGTATGGACATTCGCATGCGATTTTCTGGATGACGTTTGCCATCATGGGATTTGAATTTTTATTACGGAAAAAGATCTGGTGGTTGTTCGTGATTCCTTTCATTGCATTATTAGGCACAAGAAGTTATTTCCTGATTTTATTTATGACCATTTATGCGTTCGTCAGGCTGATCGATTTGTATGGTTCATCATGGCGCGATCTATGGGCAGGATATAAGCGGATGATCATAAGCGGAGTCTTTGCGGTATTGTGTGCATTACCTTTTATCGGAGGACAGTGGCATATATTTGCCTACAGTCCAAGAGTCAGTGGTGATGTTTCTTATAGTGATGAGTTGTCAAAACGTTCGGTATTTCAAGCGTCCAACCAGGAGCATTTACTGACGGCTTTGTTCAGAACATATTCAAGTGATGGGATCGGCACAGGTGATGGTTTTAAGGGCTGGCGCAATTATCTCGAAGCGCCTGCATTTTATATGGGGATACTGATGTTATTCCTCGTCTTCCAGTTTTTTGCATTGGTTTCCAGGCCGAGGAGAATTATTTATGGTTCTTTTTTATTCTTTTGGATCATCCTGATTTTATTTCCCTGGTTTCGTTATGCATTTTATGGTTTTGCAGGTAATTATTACAAAGGCGCATTATCCCTTTTTATACCATTTAGTTTTCTTTTTGTGGCCTTGTTGGGATTGCAGGAAATCATTTCGGGGAAGCGAATCAACCTGCCTGTACTGGTCGGTTCTTTTCTTTTATGGCTCGTCTTATTGTGGATCCCTTATGTAGAGCCTGAGATAAGAATTGTTCAAAATGTTCAACTCATTGTTACAACATTCCTCGTGCTTCATTTGATATTGTTGACATTATTGTGGGCAGGAGTGGTGAAAAAATTGATTCTTCCGGCGATGGTGCTTGTCGTTGTAGCAGAAGGTGTAACCTTATCCTGGCCCGCTATTAATAATCGTGTGACGGTCGCAAAAGCTGACATCGGGAATAAGAAGTTTCACTTTGATGATTCCAACGAGGCAGTCAGATTTATTAAGGAGAATGATAAAGCCCCATTGTTCCGGGTGGACAAACTGTATGGATCTGTCAAATCGGGCTTTAATGACGGCATGGTACAGGGTTTCTTTGGAACGAAAATGTACCAGTCCCACAATCACAAGAATTATGTGCGCTTTATGGGGGAAATGGATATCATCAATGAAAGCTTTGAAGGAAATACCCGCTGGCTGGTTGGATTATCGGCCAACCAGTTTCTGCATCCACTTTTCTCGATCAAATATCTGTTGACAAATAATACAACACAAGAAGAAGTAGAGAAAGCCTTTTATACAAAGATTCACCAGGCAGGTGATGTCGGTGTTTTCAAAAATAATTTTTACATCCCATTTGGAATCCCGTTTGAGCGTGTGATCGATTATGATGAATTTAAAACGTTGAATCTCGAAAGCAAGCGAGTTGGTTTATATCGGGGAGTGGTGGTGGAAGATGTGGACAGGGATTTGGTAAAGGATATCCGCACAATTTCGGCTGATGGCATTGAAGCAGCCGGAAAACTGACTTCAGAAGATCTGACCACCCTTGCATCAAAGGCTATGAAGCTCGAGTCTTTCAATCATAAGAACATTAAAGGAAGCATCGAAGTCGAAAGGCCATCTGTTGTTTTCTTCTCAATGCCTTTTGATCATGGTTGGAAAGCTAATGTGAATGGAAAGCAGCAGGAATTATTTCAGATTGATGTTGGGATGACGGGATTGTATTTGCCTGCAGGTCAACATCGGATCGAGATGCAGTACAAACCTTCACTTGCAACGGTTGGATGGATTGGAGTTTTAGGTGCCGCTTTTCTTGCATTTTTGATTCATCGCAACAGGAAAAAATTCTGGCAATAATTATTTTCAGTCAGGATCATTTTCCTTTCCTCTGTTGAGCAGCCAGGTGATATCAGACCGTTTGATCAGGAGGATATCCAGAAGGCCCAATCCTAACTTTCCGGAAGCCTGAATCATGAGAAGCAAAGACGTGGTGGCATAAGCAATGACTGTAGCGATTGCCGCCCCTAAAATTCCATATGAAGGAATCAATAAAATATCAAAAAGGATTGTCATCGCCACCCCTGTCCATGAAGCCCTGATGACATATTTTATATGATTCGTCGCTTTGAAGTAATTCGAGAAGATGAGACGCTGCGAGATAAAAATAATTCCAACAGACAATACCATCGTTGGAGCAATGGCGAGGGAGAATTCTTTTCCGAAAAGCAGGGGAATAAACCATCGTGCTGAAATAAAGATAATAGCCGCAGCAAAGGTCGAAAATGCAAAATTTAACCGCGCAATCCTGCCAACCATCATTTTGTGTTTGTCAGGTTCAGAGCCAGTGATGTAGGGAAATAAAACCTGGTTGAAAGGGACTAATGCTTCACTGACAAAATTGGAGATTTGAGTCGCCAGACCGTATTGGCCAAGTGCAATTGTCCCTTTGAAATGCTGAACAAACCAAACATCCAGTCGCTTATTGAAATAATGACCCATGTAGGCCATGAGATTCTTGCGGGAGTAATTGAAAACAGGCTTCATTAATTTTTTATAGTTGGCCGAAAAAGAAATTTTGTTTTTGGAAAAAAGAATAACAACTCCGGCCAGCACTAACAATCCCTCTGTCATGAGGATGATCTTGAAGTACGAGATTAAGGGCAGGCTGAACGATTTGATGCTCATGATAAATAATGCACCGTACACCATGACCGGTATCAGATACCATAGAAGCGAAAAGGAATTGAAAGCTTTAAACCTGAAAAATCCGCGCATCGTCCCCCAGATCAATTGAGTAGCATGCCGAAGTATGAATGAAATGATAAGAAAACCGAAAAAGAATAATTTGTCCTGCCCCGGTGGTATAAAATATTGATCTACCCCGGGAATAAAAAAAACAACGATTGTCAAAAAAACAATCATCAACACGAGAAACATCAGCGATAGGAACCCGATCGTGCTGAGAACTTCAGATTTATCTATTTCTTTTTTAGGGAGAAAAAAGGTAAGTGATCCGTCAAGTTGGAAACCAAAAATGGCCAGCAATAAATTAAGGACAGTGTAAGTGTACGTGTAGACACCATTTCCTTCAGGGCCAAGCAATCGTGTCAGCAATACCACAGACATAAAACTCAACAGCATGATCGGGATCCTGCTCAGCAAGGTCAGTTGTGTATCGCTTCGCCAGCCTTTCATTAGCCCGTGATTGATTTTATTTTCTCCATATAAGTCTCAGCTATCCCCGGCCAACTGAAATGATTGACTGCTCTGGCTCGGGCCTTCATCATCATTTCATATCGGTAGGAGCTATCATCAATTAAATGCTTCAATTTCGAACGTAACAAGCTTGTGTCGTCAGGTGAAATGCATATGCCGGCAGATCCAACAGTTTCAGCACAACCGGAAACATTTGAAGTAATCGTCGCACATCCTGAAGATAGCGCTTCAAGCAGTGTAATGCTCGCATTTTCGTTTGTTGAAAGGAGGCAATATATAGATGCCTCACTTATTAGCTCTTTATATTCCTTTGAACGGTTGTCAAGCCATCCATGAAAAACGATTTTTGTTTTTGAGGATGCAGCCAGATTTTCCAGTTCATTTCGCATAGGGCCGTCTCCACAAATATGTACTTCGTAACCTAGATCTTCATTCAAAACAGCTTTAATCAAATATTGGAAACCTTTTCTTTCCAATAAACGACCTGATGAAAGAATAATATTCTTTTTAGTTCCGGGGATAAAATAATTGGTATCAATGCCATTTGGAATGATCTCAGGGTTCTTTTGTAGCCCTCCTACTTTCAACAGCAACGAAGCCAAGTATTCGGAAGGTGTGACGATCAATGAGCTCTGATTGACAATCGAACGTATGGCAGGTGCAGAATACTTGTGAAGAAATTTGAAGCGATCGGGATTGAATCGCGGGACATCACTACCATGTGCGGTGATGATATAAGGAATGCCAAAGCGTCTTAAAATCCATTTCGATAATAAACCGGTAGGCAGAATGAAATGTGAGTGATTCAGATCGAAAGTGTGTTCCATTAAAAATGTTTTCAGGAATTTTCTTCCAGAATAAAGGAAATACAAGTGCTCAGACGGATAGGAAATATATTTTTTGGATCGCAGTCCTTTCACGCGGTGGATTTTCACACCATCCATTTCTTCTTTTTCCGGAAGACCGGCATATGACATTGTCACAACATGGACTTCATGCCCTGATTCAATATATCGTTTATTGAGCTCATGGATCATCGCAGATCCACCACCTCCCAATGGTGGATATTCAATAGTCAGGACCAGAATTTTCATCCGTTTATTTTTCCAGCCATGAGAGAATTCGTTTCTGTGTTTTCGACAAGATGCTTTCCCACTGATCATCTTTCTGCAGCCCGTCAAAGCTCGTCGTAAACTGGTTAAGTGTCTGTCGGTTTCCTGAAATCACGTGATGATTGTGATGATCCGTGTATTGAGCGGGAACAGGTAACCCAATAAAGTCAGAGACCTTCTTCAATTCAGTATCATAGTCATCATAAAACCTGCTGTAATCCACTTCGACAAAGGAAAGATTATTCTGGCGCAGATAATTTTTTACTAATTGTTCATTGGTCATCAACGCCACCATTGAAGTGATAAATGAATGACCTCTTTTAACAAAGGATGCCACACTGGGTTTCAGGTGGCGCCTGATCCAGATTATTTTAATGTCTTGAGATGGAATAGCCTGTTGCCATGCATTGAGCATCCACAGACTTTTCGAACTATCAGTGATATACTTCGCTTGCGGATAATGATCCAACACACGCTGACTTAATTCGGTATAGAAAGATGCGAGCTCTTTAATTGATTCAGAATCATTTTTTTTATTTGACTTTAAAACTAACCCAAGTGATGACCCTGGCTTGATAGATTCAAAAATCCTCTTTCGCACTTCATTGTACCTGGCGAAAAAGTCGAAATAAAATGGACATTCCGGGATTTCATGACCACAGGTGCATTTGCGGTCCCTCGTCCATGTGGGTGCTTTGAATTCTCCCAGATTAATTATGTCAGGATGAGCCGATAGCAATAAGGCGAACAGGGTAGAGCCGCTGTGACTGTTGCCGAGGATATAGATAATAGGAAGGATAGGTTGGGCTGGTTGATTATCCGTTGGACGCATTCGACTGAACTCTACGGACGAAGATACTATCTCCGGTGGAGGAAGTTTTTAGCTGCGCCTCAACCACTCCCAGCATCCCGCAACTTCAGTGTGGCACACTTAGGTGTGCCACACCTAAGTGTGCCACACTGTCCCAAGGCATTGATTGTCAGTGGC
>JANMVA010000479.1:0-2666 GCA_031392195.1 Saprospiraceae bacterium
GCCGGACTTTCTGGCTGTGGTGCTGAACATCGGATCAACCTTATAATCATTTCCTGATCTGTATAAAATGAAAGAATGCTGACGCTGCTTAGGATAATGCACCTTCAATGTATCAATCGCTTTCGTATCCTCAATCCAGAATCGCACATCACGCCAATCGCCCGGGCTCAAGCTATACCTTGCTCTCAATCCACCTTCAAATCCAGGTTCGATGAGCGTATAAGGTTGCGATGAACCTTCTTTTAAAAAGAAAGTACCTCGTTCATCCTGCGTCACACCTCCGACGTAATAGTTTAATAACTCTTTACCGCTTCTGTCAAATATCTCCACATGGATGCCATTGACTGAGATCGATTTGATGATATCCGGAACAGCAGCTTTATTGGGAATATAATCCAGATGCTGACGATGAATACCATTCAACAAATGTTCAATATTGGTTTTCCTGACAAGGTGTTGATCATTGATCAGCCAACGGTCATCCTTGCGTTTCAGATCCGATCGCATTCCTTCTTTATTCGTAATGATGATCCTGCCGATGGTATTGACATCTTCAATTTTAAAATTACTTTCGGCCCTGTCAAGGTTGGACGTTGGATCTTTTCTGTTATTCCAGACATACCATGCGATGCCGGCAGACAATAGAAGAATGGCGATCAATAAAAAGTTTCTGTTCATGCGCTTACTCCGAATTTGCGTTTCCTGATGAAATGATAGATGATACCTGTCAGGAAAATAAGGCCCAACGGACCTAATATGTTAATCAATTGCCACCTGGTGCTTTCTTCTCTTGCTTTCACTGTATTGAGCAGACGAAGCTTAATATCCTTTGATCTTGCTTCAAGCACACCGGATTCATCCAGCATATATTCAAGTGAATTCAGGATAAAATCCCTATTGCCGGTAAAGCTTGTATTCTCATACTTATTGTAACCCAATGGTGCAGTTTCACCCGTTTCGCTGTTCACCAGGTTTTTGATAATATCTCCATCTGTTACTACCAGGATTTTAGCACGATCACCTGATGGTTTGAATTCCACACCTGCCCTCTTCAAGGTTTCGAGTTGAATAGCAGAAAGCCTGTTTTGAAACATGGATTGAAAAGAACCTTCCAGCATCACCGCAAATCCCTGTTGGCCTTTGTTAAATAATGCCTGATCCGGTTTCTCACGAAGGATATCAAAATTGAGCCTGACCGGAGTAAGTTGTATCCTTGAATACTGAGATGATTTAAGCAGAATGGTTTTAGTTATTGCAGTGGCGGTTTGAATGGTGTCAACACTTGAAGGAAACTCCAGTTGGATTCTGTCAAGTCCTTTGGTGATCGGATGATCAGATGTGGATGAGACCAGCGGGTGATAATACCATGGATACAATTCTGTTTGCACCTTATCCCCTTGCATGCCTACCACCATTGGGATCCTGGTGCTCTGAAGATCGAGCACAAGGTTGGGATTGACACGTGCTCCAAATTTGAAAAGCAAAGGATCCAGGCCAACATCATTCGGTGGAGGTATATAATTCCTGCGCAGATTGATGCTGTCAAGTGATACAACCAGTGGATCAAGCAAAAACATCACATTCCCACCATTCATGATGTACTGATCGAGCATGAATGATTGGGCTTCTGTAAATGGCTCGGTTGGTTTCGCAATGATGAGCACTTCAACTTCCGGTGGAACCTGAATGACACTGTCGAGATTTAGTCGATTGGTCGCATAAGAATTACGCAGCTCCTTTTCAATTGATGCTGTCTGTAGCCTGGTAAGCTCGCCCTGACCAGCAGAGAAAGCAACAACCTTTTGATTCTGTCTTTGTATTTTTTGAATACCATCAGCAATCTTGTACTCCAGCAGGCTGATGCTATTGTTGATGATCACATCTTTATCGGCACCCGGAATATCATCCTGCAACAGCTGAACAGGAATACTCCTGCTCCCGAAATTGATAATAGCATATGGAAAAATATACTGCGAGGAAGCACCTGCAGCATCCGTTACTCTTAACTGAGTCGGGATCAAACCACCGTCCACTAATTGTTGTCTTTGCGCATTGACTTCTTCTATCGTTCCTTCATTCGGATTTTCAAAATTGTATTCAATTTCCGGATTGACTTGTGAGAACTGGCGAAGGATATCCTCAGTAGATTCTTTCAGTCGTTTAAATCCGGCCGGAAATTTTCCATCGAGCAATACTTTGATGTAGATGCGATCTTCCAATCTTTCGAGTAAATTCCTTGTGGCGGGTGCGAGTGTATATCTTCTTTCTTCGGTCGCATCGAAGGTGGTGTATACCCATTGTCCTAAAATATAAAAGACAACAAGTATTCCTGAGATTAGTAAAGCACTTGTTGTGACTTTCTTGTTTTTGTTTGCTGCTTGTTTCATGGCCATCGATCAGTTGCGTTTTGAGATGGCCGCCCATGTCCATACGAGACAAAGACTGATCAGGCAGATGAAATAAATAAGATCACGTGTATCCACTAACCCACGGCTGATCGAGTGAAAGTGATAGTCAATACCTAATGATTCGATTGTGCTATCCAGGCTCCCCGAGAATGAAGCGATCTTGCTGAAGAAATAAAATCCATAATACAGGATAAAGCAAAGGAACACAGCCATGACAAAAGCCACGATCTGATTTGATGTTTGAGCAGAAGTAAAAAG
>JANMVA010000484.1:0-2514 GCA_031392195.1 Saprospiraceae bacterium
AGCATGGGGCATGGGGCATGGAGCATGGAGCATGGGGGAAAATAAAAGGCCTTGGATTTAGTACAGAGATTATGGCATCGGGAAAAAATGTAGTGTGCCAACGCCATAGATAATCTAAAGAGAGTTGAAAGGTAGAATGAAACTAAACTCTCAAATTCTTAAACTCGCAAAGAAAGAGGTTGGGCATCATTTGGAGGCGGATCTCAACTATGCTGGAGAGTTTCGACGCTTCATGTCAAAGGGAATTGAAGCGCATGAATACATGGAATCGCCACATGGGTTTAAGAGATTTCTTTACGATTATCGGGTTGGTCGCACCTTGCAGGCAGGGGATGATGCGAAAATGGAGATATTATCGATGATCAGAGATTTCAACTTCGGTTACCCTTATCACCTTACCATTAAAATGTTGGCCACTGCAATCAGGGAAAAGAGATTGTCTTCAAAGTCCGGCACCGGTGGACATGGACTACCACAATCATTCGCTTCCAAGCTATTGTCTGTTTACAAGCCGGACGAAGTGATCCCCTATGATTCATATGCTTTGAAATCACTAGAGCTCAACACGAAAAGAAAGTTAAAAGAGTTGGCTTCGTATTATGAGGCTGTAGAGAATTTCAGGATCGAATATTTTCCGGAAAAAAGCCAGGAAGTGAAGCTTATCAAAAAGAATATCGATAAATCCATTCGACTAAAAATGTTGGAGTTGAATTTGAATGTAGACAAGCTATTGAGTTGGAAGCTGACGGATAAATATTTATGGTGTGATCATTATGTCAGGAGGACAAAATGAGTCCTTTACACGACTGAATTCCGGAATTTATCTATGATCCTCGAAAACCAAACTCCTGGCTTCTGCTGAATTTACCAGATGTTAAATTTTCTGATAGAAACACTTTCTTCTGAAATAATGATATTGGGAAATGCCCTCATCCTTATAGACGGTGATCATTTCTTTTGCTAAAGGGATCCAGGTTACCCTTTGACTGAGGTGAGACCAGTGTGCAAATTTATAGATGGTATCCTGCGTGAGATCGTCAATGGTAATGAAATAAGGGTATAACACAGATGGTTCTCCTACATCAACCATATAGCCAGAATTTCCAATGGTGTCCACCAGATGAACAGTGATATCTGCAGGCATCGTGTCAAATCCAAGAATCACCTCACCAGTCATATTATTGAGAGAAGATGTTTCGATATAACAAATCCCTGTATAATCACCTATGATACTTTCAATAGATGGAACCCTGATGACAGCTTCATCTGAATATTTAGTCGTACATCCACCTATCGGTGTAGATATCTGTACACGAAAAGTTGTAGTCCTCTGTAGGTTCGCGACTACCAATTTGTCCTCATCATTTCCAACCATCACCCAGGTATTGCTATCGAGGGCTTCCCATTGGTAATGCAAATCGGTGGGCCCTTTCGGGAGAACGTATAAAGTAATGGAACCACCCGTGAATAAAAGATTGCTTGCCGGTTGATATAGAATTGAAATACTGTCCACAACAGTGACAATCGCTTCATCGCTATAGACGGATTGGCATTCAGCATCTGAAGAATAAATAAAAGCTCTGTAGGTAATTGTGCTTCCAAGAGGATTTGTTCTGTAAGTTGGTGAGTCATCGCCTACTTGTACCCAGACTGACCCACTGAGTTGTTCCCATTGATAATGAAGATCTGAGGAGCAGGAAGCAGTGATTGACAAATCGTACTGCCCATTCCAGCATACACTCCCGGCTTTTGGTTGTTCGGTGATTTCGATCATCATCGGGTTGGATTTCTCGCAACCTATGTTCATAAGCGTGAGAAAGCAAAGTGGGAAGATTATTGCATTTACCTGAAACCGGTCCATGTGTTCAGCAATTTAGGAAAACATTATTATGGACGGATTGAAAAGTACAAAACCGTATTGTGAAAGACAATAATAAGTCTGGATAATTGAAGATGTCAGATTCCGGAAACTAGATTTCAAAATTGGATGTGAAATCAAATCTCATTCATCTGACATCTTGCCAATGCTTCGCCTTCGCCTTCGCCTCAGCCTTCGCCTCAATTTTTAGCTTGTGCAGCCATGTGCTTCATGGCGCCATCGAATTCTTTTTTGAATGCTTCGAAGTCGATCTGGTTACCCTGCAGGATCATGCTCCAGTGGCGCGTTTGTGCTCCCTGTGCAACAGCTTCCTGTATTTCTTCTTCCGTAGCACCAAAAGCTTTTGCAGCAGAGGTGTGGAAATAGATGCAGTATTGGCAAGGGATCTGCGCTGCAACGGCCAGTTGTAAGAGTTCGCGGTACTTCGGTGGGATCTTGCTGTTCGGGCTGCCTAGTTGTTTGAAATTCTCCCATGCACCGGCGAGTGCAAACCTGGGAAATGCTTCGAACATCATTGGGACGACGCCGAATTGATCCTTGATTTCCTGTATGGCCTTTTTGTATTCCGGGCTGTCCTGAGCTTGAATAGTTGTTGTAATGCTCATGCAGAAAAAAGAAAGGCATAAAGCGATAAC
>JANMVA010000560.1:0-5114 GCA_031392195.1 Saprospiraceae bacterium
CTTGATTTTTCCAATGGTCACTTCGATCCCTATAGCTATCGGGACTCATGACCAACAGATCTGCACATTGAAAAAGGATTGTTTTTAAATGATTATCTGTCGTCCTCTTCTTAACTGCGGGTCACTGAGCGTCAGTCGAAGTGACCTTTCAATTTCTAATCTGCGGGTCGTTGAGCGTCAGTCGAAACGACCATCACAAGCGACCTACCTACGCATGATTAAACTATCCGCAGGATATTGGCTACGCAACGTATCCATCTGCACTGCGGCCCAGCTCACCAATAATTGTCGTTGTTCATCTGTGAGTTTGGCTTCCGGATGCAATCCGAACCAGGTATAGGATGGCAGGGGCATTTCTTCTTCCTTGACCAGCTCGATGATCTCTTCAAACTTGTGATTTTGGGTAGCGATTTTTCGCTTCGTGAATTCAGAAAAATTAAGATGTTGCTTGCCTTCTTTCACATGATGGGCCAGCCACCACGCTGCGGGTTGCACTTCGGCGTACCAGGGATATTCGGTCTTGTTGGAGTGGCAGTCACTGCAGGCTACTGAGAGCAATTGATTGACATCATCCGGGACATGGTATTTAGTGGATATGTGATGTGTCTGATCGTTGGACAGGTTTTTGGCCGGGCGGAAGAGTTGGATGACGAGGAATAGACCCAGGAGGCCATACAGGAGCTTCTTTTTCATGGGAGGCAAAAGTATTAAAACCGAATGGAATGGTGAAAGGACTGATTTTCAACAAGATAATGAAGGTTATATACCAGAAGGACATACTTAAAGGGAGAATAATTTTGCTGGTTAGCCCAGAGATACTATGTTTGCAGTCCCTTTTTAAGAACGGGAGTATAGCTCAGCTGGTTCAGAGCATCCCGCCACGCAGCTTTAATGAAAGCAAGTGCGGCGGGAGGGTCCGCGGACCAGAACGATTCGTAGTTTGAAAAATATTTGGGAGTATAGCTCAGCTGGTTCAGAGCATCTGCCTTACAAGCAGAGGGTCCGCGGTTCGAACCCGTGTACTCCCACATTGACTATCAGGCAGTTATGATAGATTCATAGCTGCTTTTTTTTTGGTGTAAGCAAAAGGTAAACTTTTTCGAGGAATACTGGATTTTTTGTATTGAAATATTCAGTAGCTTCCTATTCATAGCGATCAAGAGCCCACATTTCATTATTGTCACCCTCGAATCCTACAACTCCCAATTCAGTTGAATAATATAATTCAGAATAAGAATTATAGTCATTTGGTATGGGAAATTGGGTTACCACATTCAAGAATGTTTTATTATTAATGACAACAGATTCTATAGACTTACCAAAAATAAAATCACCATCACTACTTAGGGTTATTGATGGAAAATAACCGTTATTATATCCAGAAAGCAAAGCAGAGGTACAAACACCATCTGATCTAGTAAGAGATGTGTATTGATTTCGCAGTTTGGTCGAAATCCCATAGGATGTATTAAGCGTATCTGAAAGGGAATATTCAAAAAATTCAGATTTGTAATGAATTGATTCGAAAATTAAATCTTTGTACCCTTCTTCGACAATAATCTTAAGATATTTCTCTTCCCCATTTTCATTAACAAAAACAGCATAATTCTTAGATTTTATTACATCTAGTGGAACTAAGGTTTTAAGTCCTCCTAAATTTAAATCTGCTAATACTGGAGGCTGAGGAGCGGGATTGTGTGATGATTCCTGATTGCATGAGACAAGAAAAAGGAACATAATAATTGAAAGTATAGGTTTCATAATGAGTGGTTTTTTTAAGTTAATTATCCTCTTTGGACCCAGAAGTGTGTGGCTAAATCACTCTGTGCTACACCGGAATCAGCTGATCTTTGGGGATCCATTAATTGTCTTCCCTTTTTCGGATGGAAGTAAATGTATTTTTTTCGCTATCGTAGACACCAGTTACAAAACCTTGCAATTCACTATCGATGTCAATTGAATCTGTTGGTTGTTGTTTGAAAAGGGGAAAGGCATACTCAATGGCAAGTGGATTTTGATCATTAATCGAAACTTCAACCCGACGTGTTCTGTCCAGGTGAAAAGGTTTTGATAAATGTTTATTTGCCCAATCCAAAGCTTGCGGATAAGCGATGTCAATAAATTTCATCGCCCTGTCAGATCCGATATTGATTTCCCATCCGCTCATTAAAGCCTGCTTGTCTATATCCGGTGTCCATTCAAAATTGAGCGACATGATCTTGTTTCGCTCATGGAGACCATCCTGTTTCTGCCAGTAGCCATTTGGAATGACTTCATGTGTCTCTTGGTTGTAAGCCGAATCTTCCATGATCTCAATCCAGATACTTTTTCGTTCTTCATCATTTCGTTGTTCTAAAACAGTGAGAATATTTTGAAGTTGTTTATTTCTAAACTCAGCGGTTGGCTCACCATACGGAATGAAATAAATCGCAGGCGTAATGACGCCAACGGATATTTTTTCTGCATCGAAAGTTTTCAATTGAGCTAATATCTCCCTGGCAATTTTCATATCACTGCCCGCCGTTTCAAAATGGGTTTGAATCTGGTCCATCGACAACCCCAAATCAGGCTGGCCTTTATAATAATCTACTTGTACCTGTATCAATGAATCACTTTTCAGTCCGATGATGGCACTTGATTTTTTATAAAATAAATTCTTCGGATCCAGGTTGATCAGCTTGTCCACCACGATATATTGGCCAGGCGATTTTTCTTCCAGCCATGAATCCAGGGTGACTTTCTTTTCTTTTTTACCGAAACAGCTGAAGATGGACAGGATCAAGCTAATACTCATGACAAAGACGAATAATTGGTTGCATGATTTCATTATAGGATAAAGCTAGAGAAATGTAATGATTTTGGATTTTGGATTGTAATAAAGGAAAGAATGAGAGCATGAGACTATGAGAGAACGAGAAAATGAGATCATGAGAAAATGAGAGAATAGGAGTCCTAACGCTTGTCGATAGACTTCCAAAAAAGGTGAATCAAGTTTTCCTTAGCCTTAGCCTCAGCCTTTATCGTGAACTCCGGTATCTGTTTCCCGATATTATCATCCGTCACAGAAAGAACCTAAGCAGTGTATTACATTTATATGTAATATTGTCCTAATATCACCGACACAATGAAAATCACAGAAGAACAAATCGACAAGATCCTCGAAGAGGGCGAAAACGGCGCACTTGATCCATCTCCGTATATGGAAAGCCTCAAATACCTGATCATGGAAGATGATGAGGTGACGCTCTCCGATGAAGACCATGCTTACCTGATCTTCCTGGGCACCATCTCCCTTGAAGCCCTTAAGCGACAGAACCTTTATAAGGAGATCGATGACGAAGAATTGCTCTTCGACAATGAGGATGCCAACTGGGATGCCCTGGAGGAAGCGGACGGCGACCTCGATGTTTTTCTGGACGCCATCGCTCAAGACTATCCGGAAGAAGACCTGCTTGACTTCATTGCCTTTTCCATCCTTCCGGTCGATGATGAAGATGACGACGATGATGCTAATGATCAGCCGGTGATGACATCCGAAGACGCACAGCTTCTTGGATTCATGCGGTTAAAGTCGATGCTGGATACGATTTTGCTGCCTGTGGCTTAATCTACCATTCTTTACATTTTCTTTACTCAGCGCGGATTTTCGTAAATTAGGAGATTGCCACCCACGTGGGTCATGGATCAAAACAACGGTTTATGAAGCCAACCTTCTTATTGCTCGCCATTGCATGTTTTCTATTGAAAAACGATTGCATAAGCCAGGTCAATCGCCAATCGAATGCCGATAAACAGGCTGATTATGCAAAATATCTTTCGGAGGCTAATTCAACTTCCTCGATCCAATTCATTAGTTGCGATCCACCATTCTCTGTTACCGGACTTTTTGACCCAACCCTTCCCAACGATCCCAATCCCGTCATTTTCGATGCCGAGATCAGGTCAGAAATCATGTCAGATGGTTTCGAAGGCAAAGACAAAGAATATGGCGATGTCAACGGAGATGGGCTGATCGATATCCTGTATACCACGAATGTCAACGAGCTTTGGTTTATTCCAAATACAGGCACCGCTACACACCCTGAATATTTTTTTGACAGCAGAATATTTACAGGATTCACCGGCGCCTTCTCTTTTAAGTTCACCGATTGGTATGCTGATGGAATAAATGATCTTGTCGTTTTGGAAACCGTTGTGGGGAATCCTACAGTGATAACCCTCTATTTGAATATTGCTTCTCAAATCGGTTTTCCTGCACCAATTGCTACATTAATTGACGGAGCTGATGTGCCAATCAGCCCAAGCCATTTCATTGAAATCGGCGACATTGATGGCGACCAGTTTCCGGAAATACTGGTCAGTGGTCAGGGTGCAATTAATGGTACTGCCTTGTTTCGGAATCTCGGGACAGGTTGGTCTTTCCCACCCACATTTGGGTTAGCAGGGTCACAAACTTTCGATTCACCAATGATTCCTGAGACAGGTGGGAGTTCACCAGTTCCTGAATTATTTGACGCAGATTGCGATGGAGACCTGGACCTTTTTATTTCTGATCCTCTGGTCGGCGGTGCCAGTGGTCATATTGATTATTATGAGAATACAGGAGAGGGTTCACCTTTTCTTTATTTCACAAAGCATACCCCGAAGCTCTATGGTCTTTATGATATACCATTGCCCAACACGGATTTAAATTGCGATTATATCATTACACGCTTTGTAGATTTTTTTGGGGATGGTATCCCGGAAGTGATTGCACATAATCCATGTGATGGTGGAATTTTTTATTACAGCAATTCGCCCCCATGCGATGCAGCATTTGAAGTTTTTGGAAATGAGACTTGCAATAATTATCAATTCATCAACACATCTACCGGTTCAGGCCAATTAACATATTTATGGAATTTTGATGATCCTGCCAGCGGAATAAATAATACATCTACATTTTTCGAGCCTTCCCATATTTTCACAGCCTGCGGTCTGTACAATGTTTGTCTCCGTATTTCAGGGGATAAATGCGAAGATGAGTTTTGCTTTGTCGTAAATGTATCGGATCCTATTCCTCCTGTTGCTTTATGTCTAGGGATTGGGATGATTTTGGATTCTAATTGTATGGG
>JANMVA010000565.1:0-4402 GCA_031392195.1 Saprospiraceae bacterium
ATGCGAATAGAATTGACCAGTAAGTCCTGGGAAGGTGCCGGTGCAGTTTCGCATGATGTGATGAAACTGTTGATCATTTTCAAATCCTCCTCTGCTTTAGCGGTTTTCGCCATTGAATAATCTTGCATGAGGATCTTAGGGTCTTCTCGCCAGGCAGGATTTGCTGCGATAGCGTCGCGATACATTTTAGTGACAACGGATTCATTCCTTGTGATGCCCATCACGCGGTAATAGGCCGCAGTTGCATTTGCATAATCCACTAAACTGGATGCAGGAGGAGCGCCGGCTAAAGCGATGTCCCGGTTGTCGCCCGCTATAGGTTGATTATTTTCATCCCTGACTACGATCCTGAACCAGCTTGTGTGATCTGGAACCTTGAATGTCAGCTTCAGTGCATCGTTTTCAACAATATAATTGATATCACTGCTGGTGAGCTTTTGATCCCGGAAGTATAGCCCGACAATATGGATGTCCTCTTTAATCTCAAGTCCTTTAATCGTGACAACGACATCTTCGCCCGGTTTTGGATGATCCGTGGACCATGACCAGGTCTGGGCAATGAGAGTTGTATGTAGCAGATAAAAGCAGAGCAAGAGAATGCATGATTTCATGATATCCATATTTTTAGTGCATTAAATATAGTCCTTCCAAACCGGAGATTGATTAATATTAGCCAATGACATCGACGATCGAAATCAGCCTCTACCCGCTCAACAACGAATACACAACATCAGTCTTGCGCTTCCTGCGGAAACTGAAAGACTCTGAAGGCATAGAAACACATACCAATGGCATGAGCACTGTGATCATTGGAGAATTTACAACTGTTTGGACCCAGTTGGGAAGCCTGGTAGAATGGCAGTTTGCACAGGAGGATTGTGTTATCGTGATGAAGGTGGCTGCGGGCAGGAGGGAGTATTTAGAATAAAAGGCGAAGGCGAAGGCGAAGGCGAAGGCTAATTAGCGGCTAAATCAATTTCAATTCAAACTTTAACACTCAAAAAAAGTTAATCGCTGTGTCAAGTGAAATAATCTTTTCACTTTTGACCTGTCGAATCCGACAAGAAAATTCCAACTCCTTTTTTAGCAATGATGGGCAAGCCTTGATAAGCAGGGTTAATTTATTATGCTACTTATCCATTGACCAGTCATTCAAAACGAATTCTCATTTCTGGAACCACCCTTGCCCCAAGGGTGGTTTTTTTATTCCGAGTAACGCAGCCATTTGATCATTTCTTTGATCGTTGCTTTTTTTCCATACATCAATATACCTACGCGGTAGATGCGGCTGGTGAGCCAGATGAAAAACCATACGGTGAACAACATCAATACGATGGATAAGACGATCTGCCACCAGGGTGGGTCGAATGCGAGCCGCGCGGGCATGATGATCGGAGAGAATAATGGAAAGAGTGATGCAAACACTGCGAGGTTACCATTCGGATTGGTGAGGACGGGGAAGAGCATGTAGAATGCGATCAGCACGATGATGACGACCGGCATCATGAGTTGCTGACCTTCGCCCATGTCTTCATTGATGGCTGAACCAATGGCGGCAAACAAAGAACTATAAATAAAGTAGCCTCCCAAAAAGAAAAGAATAAATACAGGAAGGATCAGCCACCACTTCAAGTCAAATATCGCCTTGATGATCTGGTTGGCAGAAAATCCATCTAACGATTCCTGATCAAATTGCGCAACATTTTCCATCGCACTCATCTGGGCAGGTTCGGCACCAGGAAGAATGGCTAACGCTGTCGACAGGAAAATGGGAATCAAGATGGCCCACAGCGCTAATTGCGTCAATCCAACTCCACCGACACCAATCAGCTTTCCCATCATCAGGTGGATTGGTCTTACAGAGCTGACCATGACTTCGACAATGCGGCTCAGCTTTTCCTCCATCACACTCCGCATCACCATGCTGCCATAGATGAAGATGACGAGATACATCAGGAATCCCATCAATCCTCCCAATGCAGTACCGAGTATGATATTCAATTTTCCACTGGCCGCTGAACCCGAAGGATTAGAAGGGTCCATCAATCCATTTTCGAGACTGATATCGGCGCGGAATGAATCCAATAACTTCTGATCAATATTGGATCTGCGCATCCGGTATGTTTCAATCTTGTCTCCTAATGTAGATTCAATTGATTCCAGCAGGACGAGCGAAGGCTTTTCATTACTGTAATAGGTTGCATTCAATCTTGTCGCAGCTGTATCTGTCATCGACGGAATATGTACAAGCAAATCATATCCCATCTGATCATATTCCTCTGTGAGGACTTTTAAATCTTTTTCAGAGAACTCATATGGGAAATCTTTGTCTTCGCTCGCGATATTGCGAATGATTCCTGTTTCGTCATGTAGCAACACGCGCTGGTCTGCCTTTGCTCCTTCGCTCATCAGCCAACCGATCAGTACAGAGAATAATGCAATACTAATCGGTGTCAGCAATGTCACGAGGATGAAAGATTTTTTCTGTACCCTGCTCAGGTACTCTCTCCGGGCGACGATCCAGATCTTGTTATTCATGACTGATTCCTTTTACCTGGCGAATAAATATTTCATTGATGGACGGCAATATTTCCTGGAAGGAATGGATCTCACAACCTGACTGAATGAGGTACTGCAATAATTGATTAGATGAAATACCATCACCTAAACGAAAGGTAGCAGAATGCTCCTCTGACCTGACTAATTCAAGTCCATTTGTGAACTGCACCGGAAGGCTTCCTCCATAATTGATCTTGTAGAGATGTTCTTTGAACCTGTTCCGGATATCTTTTACATTTCCCTGCAGGATGTTTTTTCCGTTGTGGATGAGGATGATGTTCTCACACATTTCTTCGACCTGCTCCATTCTATGGGTTGAAAAAATAATCGTCACGCCTTTGTCTCTCAGCCTGAAGATTTCATCCTGGATCATATTGGAGTTGATCGGATCAAGACCGGTGAATGGTTCATCAAGAATCAGCAGGATCGGATCATGCACAATCGTTGCGATGAACTGGATTTTCTGCTGCATGCCTTTCGACAACTCTTCCACTTTTTTGTGCCACCAATCCAGAGCTTCAAAACGCTCGAGCATGATCTTGCACTTTTGAGTTGCATCTTTGATGGTCAGGCCTTTCAATTGTGCGAGGTAAAGCAGGTGGTCACCTACTTTCATTTTTTTATACAAGCCTCGTTCTTCAGGAAGGTAGCCCATGCGGGCAGGATGAGACTTGTTCAGCAGTTCTCCATCAAAGTACACTTGTCCGCTGTCAGGACCTGTGATCGTGGTGATGATGCGGATGGTAGAAGTTTTACCTGCGCCGTTAGGGCCCAGCATGCCGAAGATGGTTCCGGGCTCCACTTCAAAGCTTACTTCATCGACCGCGACATGATCTTTGTACCGCTTGGTGACTTTCTCTAATCGAAGGATGGACATAACGGGGACAAAAGAAACACTTTTTCGATATTACTCGCGATCGCCGTTGATAATCAACCTGGCATCCATGGCCATTCTGACAGCTTTTGCCCTGGAATGGACACCTAAAATGCTGTAGATGCCTTTGATATGGGTGTTAATTGTGTTTTCACTTAGAAATAATGATTTCGCAATTTCATACGTGGATTTGCCCTGGATGATTTCATTCAGGACCTTGTTCTGCATCCGTGTAAGCGTTACCGTTTTAACACGGCTATGAGTGTCTGTATAAAAAAAGGCACTGAATTTTTGCTTTGTTGCTTTTATTCTCTCTGCAATCGATTGACCGGAAAATAAGCTCAGAATTTTTTTAGCTACTGAAGGGGTCAGATAAGCACCGCCATCAAAAATAATCCCCAGCGATTTCAGGATGGCATCCTGCGGATGCTGGTAGGAAGAAAAATCCGTCTTGAGCATGTATCCATCAGCGCCCAGGCAGATCGAATTAAATATTTTATCATCCATATCAAACGTGGTGAGCATCATCACTTTGATAAATGGATTCGTCTTCTTGACCTGGTAGAGTGCGTAGATCCCGTCTTCATTCCCTTTCATTCTGATGTCCATAATGATGACATCGGGATTATATTTTAATACATCAGCGCGTACATTATCCGCATCCGGAAAGGACTGCAACAGGGTGTATTTATCACTAATGGTATTAAAAACACGCTCAAGCTGATGTCTCAGTTCTGGTTCATCTTCATAGACTAAAACGCTTTTGGACATGTGGACTGGTTTCGGAGGAGAAAAATATCAAATAGTACCTAACCAATTATCATGCCGACCGGATCATGAGAGCGGTATCCTGGCGTCTATTATAGTTCCTTTGCCGGGTTGCGAATGGATCGTCAATGTTCCTTTGACCCGGGCGACCCTTTTATTCATATTTCCCAGGCCATACCCCGAGCTTTTTACTTTATCGAC